>DAINNB010000005.1:0-28108 GCA_036736085.1 Chlamydiales bacterium | reverse complement strand
TTTTTTGATATTTGATAGAAACGGCCATTTCTTTCTAGCAACGCAAGTTGTTTTTCTTCTTTTATCTTAATGATTGCAAAAACATAAAACCTTCCCTGAAAAAGGATCTCATTATGTCCTATGTAATCAGGTCCAAAGAATTCGTATTCTCCGTTAACAAAACGTGTTCCACGAAGAATCGTTCCATCCTGGCCGAAATGTCCCTCTTCAAATTCTCCGTTGCGATAATGCCGCGACTTGATCTCCCATTTTCCTTCGGAAAAATGAGAAATTTCTTCGATGGCATTTGCATGGACAACTCGTTTCAGACCATTGCCCAAATCTTCTTCAATGATAGGTTTTGCGCCAAGGCACTCTCTTCCACTAAATTCGTCTTGATGCAAGTGAAACCGATCAGCAAAAACACTGCGGACTCTTGCATATTGTCCTTTTAATTTTTGACATAGGTCTTCTGAGTAAATTCCTTGCGTAATAATGACGCTTTGAAAATTTTGATTCACCCATTGTTCAAGTTCTTCAATAGCTTGTGTTTCATCTTTTTGATTTTGTATGGCATATGTTTTTTCATTGCCATCAGGGAATCTAACAACGAGATCATAAGGAGGAAATTCTATCCGAGCTAACAGTTCTGCCAATTCCTTTTGGCATTGAGTTGTCATTTTTTCTAGATCCTCTCGACTTTCAAGTAGTTCGGTTGATGGATCTGTTTGCGGCGTTGAAAGTGATGAGGTTCCAATAGCAGGGGACTCTCTATCAGAAGTAACTTTACGGGAAAAAAAACAGACAGGGGCTTTGGAATCCGCCCACGTCCGTATAGAATTTACCTTTTCCCATAGTTCCGATAAGGATGGCATTGCTTGAGATAGTTTTTCTGGAATGCTGTTGAATCGGCTTAAGCCGGTCTGAATAAAAGATGTATTTGAACACTGGTCTGTCTTTTTCATTTTATTGCCACGTAATTAATTTAATATTTATTTTTGTTAAAAGCGTTTGTGTGTTTAATTATATGTTATTTGTTTATTGTGGTATAGTTTTTTTTGTTAAAAAACTTAATTGTTCATGGTTTTTTTTTGATTGGAATTATAATATTGTATTTATTTAAGGATCTCAACGCTTCCAGTTTCAATCTTATAATAAGCCCCGACGCACCCGAGCTTTTTCTCGGCGATGAGCTGTTTGAGAATGGGGGTCTTTTTTAGCTGGGCGACAACATACTTTACGTTGGCTTTGATGGCCATTTCGAGATTGGTGGTTTTTTTAACAGCTGGTTGGATCAAGGCGGCGACGTTTTCGATGCCTTGTGTGCTTTTTTCCACGACGGCCTTGACTGCCCCGCAGGATTCATGTCCCATGACAAGGATCAAGGAGGAACCTAGCACTTTGGCTGAATAGTCGATGCTGTCGAGCTCAATGGGACCGGCGACATTTCCTGCTACGCGGACAATAAATAGATTTCCTGTTCCTTGGTCAAAAATGATCTCGGGAGGAACTCTTGAGTCCGAACAGCTCACAATCGTCGCAAAAGGCGCTTGCCCTTGTAAGAGGGAGTTTCTCCGATCGGCCGAGTGATCGGCATGGAGCGGTTTATTGAAAAGGCTTAGCACATGTTTCTTTGTATTCTAATACCTCTTTATCCGCTTCAATGACCCAAGGGCCGCCGAGGGCTTGGTAAATTTGAATGAAAGAGACAAAGCTGTTGCCCTTTGTTTCTTCATAATCGAGCTGAGCTTGGAAATATTGTCTTTCCGCATCGAGGAAGGTGAGGTAGTCTATTTCTCCCTCTTGGTAGCGAAGATCGGAGAGATGGAGATAGTTTTTATCAGCTTCCATACGCAGTCTTTGGGTCTCCACCATTTCAAGATAGTATTTATGTGAAGTAAGAGCATTATTGACCTCTTGAAAAGCTTTTAAGACCGTTTGAAGGTAGTTATGGAGCAGTTCACATTTTACGGCGTAAGCAAGTTCGACTTGGCCGGTCAAGCGTCCACCGGTGAAGATTTCTTGGATGATGTTCGTTCCGTATTGAAAAAGGTTTGATGGGCCGGAAAGTAGAGGAGAAAGCCAAGAGCTTTGCGTTCCTACAATCCCGAGGAGATTGATCTGAGGGAAAAACTGAGCCCAGGCGACGCCGATTTGGGCGTTGGCTGCTTTGAGCTGCTCTTCTGCCGCTTGGACATCAGGACGTTGGCAGACGATATACGCTGGAGTGCAGTCGGGGACCGAAGGGGGCATGGGAAGTTGATTGATGCCAAGCCCGCGGGGAATGTCTTGAGAGGCTTGGCCAAGCAGGACGCTAAGAAGGTTTTCCGCTTCGGCAATGGCAATTTCAAAACGTTCGACTTGGACTTTGGCGATCTCGGCTTCAGCAATCGCTTGTTCGACTTCGAGAAGGGAAGTAAGGCCGAGTTCGTGGCGGACTTTGGCAAGATAGTAGGCCTCTTGTCTGGTTTTTAATGTATCTTTAGAGACAATGAGCTGCTCGTCGAACTGTCTTAACTGGACATAAGTGGTGGCGACAGAACTTACGATGGCGAGGACGACCGTCTGGCGGGCATCGATCGAAGCGAGCCATTGGTGATAGGCCGCTTCCGCGCCGCTTCGAATTTCAGCCCAGAGATCGACAAAGTAAGATGCTTGCAAAAGAGCGCCAAACGTATTGAAAATGGGATTGGGTACTGCTGTTGGCGTGAGCATAGCATTGGAAACTTTTTGCCGGTTCCCTACGCCGCCTGCTTGCAATTGCGGATAGAGAAGCGAACTGGCGATTTTCCATTGGGCCCGAAATTGATCGACCCGGGCGATCGCGGTCAAAATATCTTGGTTTGAGGTGAGGGCTTTGGTGATCAGATCGTTTAAAACAGGATCATTAAATTGCTTCCACCAGGCGATTTCAACGGCGTTTTGTGTTGGCAGCGGCGTGCGCCAATCATCGAAAGATTCAAGGCATGGCCTTTCATAGCGGGGATACAAAGTGCAAGAGGAGAGAAAGAGAAAGGCCCAAATCTTCTTCATTGCTTCTTCTCTCGATAGAGGAGCTTGAAGAAAAGGGGAACAAAAAATAGCGCGAGCGTTGTTGCAGCAATCATCCCTCCGAGCACTCCGACTCCCACAGAGTGGCGGCTGGCAGCGCCGGCGCCGCTGCTGAAGACAAGGGGAAGCACGCCGAAAATGAACGTGAGCGATGTCATGATAATCGCGCGAAAACGGAGCCTTGCTCCTTCTAAGGCGGCCTCTGCAATCGATTTGCCCTGTTTATGGTGGATGATGGCGAACTCGACAATCAAAATGGCGTTTTTAGCCGAGAGAGCAATCAAGGTGACAAGACCAATTTGAAAGTAGATGTCGTTTGGCATATGGCTGATCACAATAGCGCAAAATGCGCCAAACGCGCCAAAGGGAACGACCATGAGGATAGCGAGTGGGGCCGACCATTTTTCATAAAGGGCTGCAAGGATCAAAAAGACCATGAGGAGAGCCGCTAAAAGAACGCTTGTTGAAGTGCCTCCTGTCGCAATTTCTTGATAAGCTTCTCCGCTCCAACCATAGGCCATATCGGGAGAGAGGGTCGATTTAGCGAGCTCTTCCATCGCGATGATCGCCTCGCCGGACGTATATCCGGGCGTAGCACCCCCTAAAATTTCTGCGGAAGGGAAATCATTGAACCGGCTCACTAAATTAGGACCTTTGTCGTAGCGTACAGTCAAAAGAGATTTTAATGGCACCATCTCTCCTAGGTGAGAGCGGACATACATGTCGCCTAAATTGTCGAGGGTCATCCTAGAATCAGGCTGGGCCTGGACGATTACTTGATAGACCCGTCCAAATTGGTTGAAATTGTTGACGTAGACCGAACCGACGAGAGTTTGCAAAACTAAAAAGACGTCGGTGATCGAAACTCCTAGCATGCGGGCTTTATAGCGGTCTAAGTCAATAAAAAATTGTAGATTATCAAATTGCGCGGTTGTTTTCAGAGCGGAAAGGGCGGGATACGCCTTCGCTCCTTCGGTTAGATCACCGATGGCTTGCCTTAAATCCTCGATCCCCCCATCTCCTCGGCTTTCAAGCCAAAATTCAAATCCGCCTACCGTGCCGAGGCCTTGGATCGAAGGAGGGTTTTTTACAATGACTTGTGCATCTTGGATCGATTCGAAAAATTGTCTGTTCAGATCTTGAATGATCGCTTTAGCCTGTAGATTTTTCTCTTTCCTCTCATCCCAAGGTTTGAGGATGATAAAATTCGTGCCGAAATTCGTTCGGTTCAAACTTTCGAGGATGCTAAAACCCGTGAGCGAAACAACATGTTTGACACCTGGATGATTTCTGGCGATCTGTTCGACTTTTCTATCTACTTGAATGGTCCTGTCCAAACTGGCTCCATCCGGAAGAGAGGCGAGCGCAATGATATAACCTTGGTCTTCGTTGGGAACGAAAGCTGTAGGCGTATGAATAAAGAGATAGGCCAAAGCTGCCAAAAGGGCTGTAAAGAGGCTCATGCCCAAAAAAGACCTTTTGAGCAAAGCGCCTGTTATTTTAATATACCCTCTTGTGATTTTTTCAAACCCTAGGTTAAATTTATCAGCCCAACGGGAAGTCGTCTCGTGAGGATGTAAAATCAGCGCTGCAATCGCAGGGCTTAAAGAAAGAGCGACAACGCCTGAAAAACAAACAGAGATGGCAATCGTCATGGCAAATTGCCGATAGAGCTGTCCTGCGATTCCTCCTAGAAAAGCTACAGGGATGAAAACTGCGCAAAGGACGAAGACAATCGCGATGATAGGTCCTGTCACCTCATCCATCGCTTTGTAGGCAGCTTCTTTTGGAGAAAGGTTGTCCTCTCGCATATTTCTTTCTACATTTTCTACGACAACGATGGCGTCGTCCACAACGATACCGATGGCCAGCACCATGCCGAAGAGCGTAAGCGTATTGATTGAATAGCCCAAAACATACATTCCTGCAAATGTTCCGATGATCGAGACGAGGAGAGCTAAAATAGGAATGAGCGTCGCTCTCCATTTTTGGAGAAAGACAAAGACGATCAAGATCACCAAAAGAGCAGCTTCAACCATGGTGCGGATCACTTCAGCGATCGATGTCTTGATGAAGAGGGTAGAATCGTAAGGAATTGTGTACGTAATCCCTTCAGGAAATCTCTGAGAGAGCTTTTGCATGGCAGTTTTGACCGATTCGGCCACTTGTAGAGCGTTGGCCCCATATTCTTGGTAGATGGCCAATAAGATCGTCGATTGTCCATCCAGCTCCCCGCTGACCGTATAGTCTTGAGCGCCTAAGGTCACATCCGCCACATCTTTTAAGAGCACCATGGAGCCGTTGAGATTTGCTCGCAGGATGATCTGCTCGAACTGTTCAACCGTCGAAAGCCTTCCTTGCGTGGAAAACGGGATTGTAAGAGGCACTGGATGCGATGTAGGTTCTTGCCCGAGCTGGCCTAGTCCAAAGTCGGCATTTTGCTCTTTGACTGCGTCGATGCCGTCGACGGAAGAGATCCCCATTTGCGCCATGAGATCGGGTTTGAGCCAAATACGCATCGAATAATTGCGCTGGCCGATGATCGAGATGTCGCTAATCCCGGGAATAAGGTCTAATTCATTGACGACATTAATGTTTGCATAGTTGCTTACGAACGTTTCATCATAGCGTCCATTGGGGGATTGAACTGCGACAATAATTAAAATGTTCGGGGTCTGTTTTTTGATAGAAACTCCTTGATGCTGAACAGACTCAGGGAGCTTAGATTGGGCTTGGTTGATCTGGTTTTGGACGTTGACCTGGGCCATGTCTCCATCTGTGCCAATACCAAAATAGATATCGAGGGTCATGGCGCCGCTCGATGAGTTTTGCGAGTACATGTAGATCATGTCCTGCACGCCTAAAATCTGCTGTTCGAGAGGTGAGGCGACATCATTGGCCATTGTATCGGCATTAGCCCCATTGTAAGTGGCGCTCACTCGGATCAAAGGGGGAGTGATGTTGGGAAATTGCTCAACAGGAAGGCTGTGCATGGCGGCAAGCCCCGCAAAGGTGATCAAAAGGGAAATGACGCTGGCGAAAATAGGGTGGTCGATAAAAAATCGAGAAATCATGGGCTGCTTCTCGGCGCTGGGATCAGATGCTGAATGGTCACGGGAGAATGATTTTGTACTTTATTTACTCCTTCTACGATCACAATGTCCCCTGCGGCAAGCCCCTCTTCAATGATCCAGTTATTTTGATACCAGTCTCCGGCTGTAACGGGACGAACGGCGGCCTTTCCTCCTTGAATGACATAGACAAAGATTCCTTGCTGTCCTTGCTGGACCGCGCTTTGCGGGACTAAGATAGCATTCGGTCTTGTGGCCCCTTTAACGATCACTCGCACAAATTGTCCTGGGTAAATTTGCAATTTAGGATTAGGCAAGATTGCGCGAATGAGCATGGTCCCCGTGCTTTGCTGCAGGGCGGGATTGGCAAAATCAATGTATCCTTCGGCGGGGATGACAGTTCCGTCCGACAAAATGGCCTCAACTTGAAAATTCATGTTTTTAGGCCAGTCGAGCTTTTTGGCTTGCACCTCTTTTTTAATCTTGAGGATGTCGCTTTCAGAAACAGAAAAATTGACCCAAATCGGATCCACGACATAAAGCGTAGTCAAAAGATTGTCAGATCCTGGAGCTATCAAAGCTCCTTCCCGGTATTTTGCCTGACCTGAAAGTGCTGTTACGGGGGAGGTAATCGAGGCAAATCCTAAGTTTAGGTCCATCTTATAGAGGTCTGCTTCAGCTGTTTGCACATTTGCGCTGGCGGCAAGCTCGTTGGCAAGGGCGTCATCTAGATCTTTTTGGCTTACGGCATTTTGTTTATAGAGGGGGATCATCCGATTTTTGATCTGCTGGGCATTCCAAAGGACAGCTTTTTGCCTTTCCAATGTCCCTTTCGCGCTGTCTACAGCAGCGATAAAAGGCCTTTGATCGAGGACGAACATCAAGTCGCCTTTTTTGACCATCGAGCCTTCTTTGTAATTGATCGACTCTAAATAGCCCTCGACCCGAGCTCTTAGCTCGACGATATGAGAGCTTTGTCCGACCCCAATGTACTCAAAATCAGCAGGGATCGTAGCCGGTTCAACCCGCATCGCAGAAACAGGGGCTGGCCCCAGTTCTTTTTTTACGGGCTTACTGCAGCCGGTCAATGCAAAAGCTGCAGCGATAAGCGTGAAATAAAGTGCGCGCATGCGTAATTCCCCATTCAATCACCGCATAGCACCCAAGGGAGATATTGTCAAATGACGATTCGACTACTTTTTTTTAACAGGACATGAGCTTTTGCCTAAAATTTGGTACAATATACACCATCCCACGAACGATTCGAAAAAAACAAACAAAGAGGCCCCTAGCAAGATCCAGCTAGATTTCCAGTAGGCCAGCGCTAGAAGAAGTACTGCGATAAGTAGTCGGAAGATCCGATCAGCTGTTCCGATGTTCTTGGAAAATTTCATAACCACACCTTTTTTCGTTTGTGAAATTAAAATTTAAACATACCATTTGTTTAGTTTAGTTGTTTTGTTTTTATTCGATTTTTTGTAAAATATCAGGCGAAAAATTAATTTTTTGGTAAAAATGAACGATGTATTTTTAAACGGCCCGGCCCGTTCGGCATATGATGCAGTGTTAGTTCCTCTTAGCGAGGGGTTGGACGAGATTATTGAGATCAAGAGAGCAGATGTCTACCATCGCCCTCCTTACGTAAAATTGCAGACAAAAAATGAAGGGGACTGCGAATCTGCAAAAGTTTATCCTTACATTATTCGGCAAGATTCCTACCTCTCTTCAGTTTATAAAGTATATGCAGGAGCGCGCAATTTAGCATCTAATTCAATGAATTCTAGCGGGGCCAGCGGTTGGTTGAGCGATTGGAGCTTTGGGTATATTGATCCATGGAATTGCAATCGGGAAAAAACGGCGGAGGCTTTACGAACAAGCTTGGCCGCTTTGCGTCCTTCCCTTCATCAGATCGATGCGCAGTTGTCCCAAGATGGCGCCTTTGAGCTGCTGGACGTTTTAGATGAGAAGCTGTCTAGGCTACAGCAGACGGTTGAACGTGCAAAAAAGACAATCTACTATGTTTATCGAACATATGATCATGGGGTAGACGGGCCTGAAGAAAAAGAGGAGTTGGCTGACAGCGGCAATGGACCGGAGTGTATTTACGAGCAGTATAGAGCTTTATGCAGCTTGCTTGACGATCTTTCTTCATTGCGGGAGCGTGTAGCTGAAAAACAGGCTTTGTCTAAGTCTCAAATGATCTCTTTAGCGAGTGGTTCATCACTTCGTGAATCGAGCTTGCAATTTGCTAGCCTTGAAGCTGCTTCTCTTTGGTTTTGCAAACAGCGATTGAATCATCGCAAACGTGTTTGCGGAGGCGATGAAGCGTCTTTAGAACGATTAGGAAGAGAAACCTATGCTGATTTAATCCGCACACATCGCTTAGCTCAAAAAACTCCTGAATCTTTTATCGGATTTGCTAAAACGATCGATAGAGAAATAGCTAAAGTTTGCAGGCGAGATAAAATCAAATCTGCTCAATTTGTCGGAGAGGTCTACACCCGTTGGCTGGAAAAGCTCAAAGAAGAGGGAGTGCAAGTGCCTCTTTCTATTCGTCCGGATCATTTTAAAATGTGGTTTAAAGAGCTTTGCGCCAATGAAGTTTCCCGGATTGTTTATCAGGCTATTTTTTCTGCATTGATCAATTCTGAAGGCACGGGTCCTTATCGTTTAGATTGCGCTCCGAGCGCTCTGAATGCGATCATGCAATCGAATTATTTTCCCATGTTTGAGGATTCTTCGATGGCCTTGAATTTTTCAAGGTAACTCTTTATGCTGGAAGGGAGCCTTAAAAATCATCTCTTGCAGAAGGTTGAAAAGCGGTTTTTATATTTCTTATCACGAAGAGGTAGCAATGAATGACAGCCACGTCAAGCTAAGCGTTTACGGCATTCTAGTCGACAAAAATAACAAGATTTTGTTGCAGAAACGAGCAAATACATCGTATGCGAACGGCTGGTGGTCATTCCCTGGCGGACATGTTGAACAGGGCGAATCATTAAGCGCTGCTTTGATAAGGGAATTGTCAGAGGAGCTGGGAGTGGTAGCTGATCCTGAATCTTGCCATTTTTCCCTTACCTTGATCCGAAAGCCCCAGCAGACCAAAAGATATGTTAATTTTTTCTATGTGATCAAACAATGGCAGGGAGATCCGGTCATTTCTGATAACAAAGCATCTCAGATCGATTTCCTTTCTCAGTCCGAACTACCCGATCCTATATTGCCTTACATTAAAGAGGCGATTAGTTTAATTGATCAAGGGATTCAGTTTTACGAATCTGAGCATTAATTTTTTCTGTAAACTCAGATGAATCGATCTTAGAAGAAGCTGCAATTAAAGCCAATTGATCGTAAAAATCAAGGCACTCTTCCAGGGAGCCGCTTGTATCCAATAGGATAGAAGGAAATTCGGCGAGGGCCTCTTGGTAGTAAGATTCAATGCAATTTCTGTGATGATGCAATCGTTTAAGGATGACTTCTTTTGTGTCATTTATTCTCGTTTGAGTCCTGCTGCCGCATAAATCGCAATGGCCTGCGTTTGAAGGCTTTGCCCAGATCTCATGGTACACGTGTCCGCAATGTGCGCATACCGATCTATAAGCTACTCGTTCTAAGCAGGTCGCATCAGGAGCTTCGAGGTAGAGAATGAAGGTTCTGGGCATTAAGCGCATGGCTTTAAAAAGATCGCGCATAAATGGCACGTCATCTGGGTTGCGCGTAAAACCATCTAAGATCAAAGGGTGTTTTCCTACTTCTGGATTTGTGACAATATGCGCGAGCAGGAGATGGACAATTTTAGAATCGATAAAATCTCCTCTTTTGACTATCTCTTCAATCTGGCATCCCAATTCCGTTTGCATGGCTACTTCTTTTCTTAACAGATCGCCAATGCTTACATGCTGATAACCATACCGTTCTTTCAAGTGCTGAGAACACGTTCCTTTTCCTGAACCGGGAGGTCCTATCAGAATAATCAAAGGTTCAAAAGCAAAAAGAGAGAATGCAAAAAAACAGAAGGTGAACGTGAATCTATTGAAGTTCATGGGATGTTGCCTCTCTATTTTTTTCAATGAGTTTACCTTGATTATATTGCAGATGGATTTTTAGAGCGTCGTAGCCGGTTTTATGATTCTCTTCAAACGTTTTTATGATATAAGAAACGGCCTTATCTAAATAATCTTGGCCTTCTAATCGCTCGATGACAATATGGGCTTTGTTGCGAGAAGGGTCTACGAGAGCTTTTTGACAAGGCAGAGCGATCGTGAGAAAGAAATGTCTGCTTGTTTCTAAAGAATACCCTCTTTCCGCCATGTCCCGTTCGATTCGGCGTTTATATTGGAGATCTTCGGGAATATGAAGAAAAACTCTTAAGCCTGGGATCGAATCGAGCTGGTTTTGCGCTGCGTGAATCCCTTCTATAATCACAACAGGCTTCCAGTCCATCCGTTTATATCCGCTAGGCTTCCAGCTTAAAAAATCGTAGAGCGGTACATCAATAGCCTTCCCGCATCGCAGCAGATCGATCCCTTCCAGAAGCAAAGGCCAGTTGATCATGGAAGGATGGTCGAAATTAGGAACGCCGTTAATGAAATAACTTTCCGGCTGCAGCCTTTTATCCAAATAGCTGTCGAGACTGAGATAGCATGTCTTGGTTTCTCCGAGCTTACGGCTCAATGTTTTAGCTAATGTAGTTTTACCAGAAGCTGAGCCGCCTGTGATAAAAATGAAATGGGTTTCTCCGTAGAGGTAATTGAGGAATATAAATAAAAAAAAAGGAAATTGAAGGTTCATGCCTTGATCCAGGAATAAATTTCTGTTGGTGAATCGCACAAATGCAAAGCTCCAGCTTGCTTAAGTTCGTCTCGGCTCCCGTACCCATAAGTGACGCCTAGAGGGTCGATTTTATTTTGAAGAGCGGCTTGCATATCGAACCGACGATCTCCGATCATCAAGGAAGGGCTTTTTAGAGAGCTTTTTTCTGCTATGTATTGAAGCAATTTTCCTTTATCGGAGCGGGTCCCGTCGAGCTGGGCTCCATAGATTTTTTCGAAATAGGAGTCAAGATGGAATTGATTTAGGATATCTACAGCAAAGATCTCTGGTTTTGCGGTAGCGATAAAAAGGCGGTATCCATCTTTTTGCAGTTGGGAAAGTAGTTTGTCTATACCAGGATAGACAAAGTGCTCGTACATCCCTTTTTCTTTATACCTTTTGCGGTAGTAGGCTACAGCCGTATTGACATCAGCTTCGGAAGGGGAGGGGATCAGCTTTTTAAAGCTTTCTTTCAGAGAGGGCCCGATACACCACTCCAAGTCATCAGCTGAAGGAATGTCGATCCCCATTTGCTCAAGAGCAAATTGAATGCTCTTGGTGATCCCCTCTTTTGGATCGATCAAAGTGCCGTCTAAATCGAAAAGAATTTCTCGATAGATTGTCCTCATATTTATTTCCGATCGATTTCTTCTAAGATCATCTCTAATTGGTTTTTAACTGTACTATAGTCTACATTTGGAGAAGGATTGTCAAATGTTTTATTTCTGTGGATCGGCTGAAGAGTAAAAAGATTTTTCCGATCGGTGATGGATGTGAGCACCAACGTGATCAAAGAGCCGACTTCTTTAAGATTGATAGTGATTCGGTGAGGAAACTCAGTGCTTAGGAAATAGGCCTTTCCTTCTTGTTCTATTTTGCTGGTTTGTCTTTCTACTCGGACATATTTGTTCCATTCAGGTTGGAATTTTCCAGAAATTTCATCTCTTTTGGGGATTTTATATAAGCCTAAATAATGCTCCGGCAGAGAAAAAACAGCCCCTTCTTGATGGGCTTTTTTCGCTTTTTCAATTTCAGCTAGTTCTGTTTCATTGACATCGAGGACCTGAAAGGTCTCATGTAGATAAGAACCTGAGAGGAGAAAAGAGGCATAGTCCCAAGCATGGGAATGAATAGGGGTTTGAGCCTCTAGATGGTGTTTGTTCCAAAAGTGGATCCTCAGTTTTACACAGTTCGAAAGCCGGCAGATCCCAAGTTTAAAAAATTTATTGGGATGAAAGTAGGAGCTTTTCACGATAGAATCGGGGATTCCCTTGTTCAGTAAAGAAGTAAGGAAATTTCGAACTCCATCGATGCCGATGCCTTGCAAGGCGTTTACGTAGTTTTCGCCTCTTTCTGTTTCCGGATCGTTGCCCAGTACATCGAGCAAGTAGTTTTGTATCCCATCTAAGGTAAAGTCATTCAGTTTTTTCATAGGTTTATTTACTCTTTTTTGAGTTGTTCGATGGCTTCTCGAGGGTTGGCGGCCTCATAAATGGCCCTGCCGATAATGGAGTAGTTTCCTCCTGCCTTCAGCACATTCTGGTAAGAACCTCCTTGGTAGCCGACGCCGCAGCAGACAATAGTCGTCTGATCTCCGACAAGAGCTCTGATCTGCGCTACTTTGTCGGGCCGATTGCCAGGCGCTTGCACTCCATAGACTCCTGTAAAGGCAGCTAATTTGGCTAGATCTGTAGCGATAGGGCTGGTAAAAATTAATCCGCCTGGATTAGTTAGCTCGATTTGCATGATGATGCCGATCTCTTCTTCAGCAGCTTGAAGGCAGCTTTCAATACCGTCGGGACCAATGATGCCATGGACCATGATGGCGCTAGCTCCTTGATCTTTGACAATTTCAACGATCTTCTCATTTGTGTGAGGGACATCGGCGACCTTGAAATCTGCAAAAATGGGTTTATTATATCTAGTTTTAAATTTTTGAATGCAGCGGACACCTTCTTTCAATGCCAAAAATCCAGATAGTTTAATCACGTCAATATGTTCGTAAATTTCATCTAAGATACGGAAATTTTCTTCGGAGGAGGGGAGATCGGCTGCGTAGATAATTCCTGTTTTCCAAGGCCCGAAATAATTTTTCATGGTGTTTATTTCCTGATTTGATTTTTTATTTCATTGAGGATTTGAGATAAAATTTCTTTTGAAGAGACTTCGGAAATAGTAAAATTTCCATCGGCATGCAAAAGAAATAAGCAGTCTTGCCGTCTGCAAATAAAGACGACAGGATTTCCTAGAGAAAAAATGCGAAAGCCTAAATTTGTTAAAATAGTTATGAAATCTTGAAGAGCAATCTCTTCATTTTCAATTTTTCCTCCCATTTGCACCTTTCCGTGGTAATCGGAGCAAGGAATAATCTCATGAAGCTGCATCAGAAAACACCTCTTTTGCAATGCTGCTGAATTCCCGCAGGGCATTCAGGGCTTTTTCTATATCTTCAGAAGTTGTATCCCATCCGAAACTGAATCGGAGCGTTCCGGTTTTTCCGAGGTTAAGCTGTTGATGATGCAGCGGAGAGCAGTGGACGCCTCCGCGGACAAAGATTTTTTGTGTTTTAAGGAAAGAGGCCCAGTGTAGTTCGGGAGAGCCGTATTGGGGCTTTAGAGCAATCACAGGCAATCGATTTTCTTCAGCGGCTCTCCCGACGACTTGCTGCCCTTTGTTCTGTCGAACCCCCTCTAAAAATTGAGAGACCAGCATAGTTTCTTTCTTTTGATGTTCTTTCAGCGTTTCCATGGCAAATTCTAAAGAATCGACCATTGCTTGAATAGCAGGAAGGTTCATTGTCCCCACTTCAGCAAAATAATCATGCTCATTGAATGTCTCTTCAGTCATTGAATTAACGCCTGTTCCTCCTAAGATAATCGGCTCAAGGTGCTGTTTAGCAACTAAAACAGCAGCTCCAGGAACTGAGTGCAAGTGCTTATGGGAAGGGAAAACAAGAAAATCGGCCTTATTCAAGCTCGATAGATCTAATGCTCCCGCCGATTGGCTTGCATCGACTAAAATGGTGGTCGAAGGGGAATAAAGGCGGATCAGATCGATGATGTGTTCAATGGGGTAAACAGATCCGCTGACATTGCTTGCGTGGGTCAAGCAAAAAAGATGGGGGGAGTAAGATAAAATATCTAAAAGATGAGATTCGATTAGTCTGTCGTCTACATCATAGAGTTCGGCTAAAAGGCATTTAGATGAGTTTTTCAAAGACAGCCAGGGTCTAACAACAGCATTATGAGAGCGATTGTCTATAGCAAGACAAAAACCTTCTTTCATAAATCCTTTGATCACTTGATTAAGGCCTACTGTTGCGCTGTGAGTGAAATATACAGAATTTATTGGAATCTCGAGCAAAGCGGCTGTTCGTTTTCTCATTTCTTGCAAGTAAGTGTCCGATCCAGTTTGCCTGACGCCATCTGGCGGAGCGCTTAGACTTTGATAAAATGAACGGAGCGCGACTCTTGATTTGGGAAAAGATGTCGCTGCGTAATTCAAATAGACGATATCTTCTCGGCGAGCATGGAGATGTCGATCGAGTTCATTCATGAAAAAAAAATTCTCTGTGGCCACAACAAACGACTCTAAAAAATATGTCGGGTTTGCAGTATTTCATAAACGGCTTGTTTTAAACAATGTATCATTTTTTTTTGAATATTTTAGCGCTGAAAGAGCAAGACCTTGACTCTTCCTTTTTTCCCATGTTACGATCTGCGCTTTTACATAAACCTGGGTTATAGACATGGAATTTCCTTGGCGATTAGCTGGCGAGTATACAGATATCACTTATCACAAGATGGAAGGGATCGCTAAAATCACGATCAACCGTCCGGAAAGACGAAATGCCTTTCGTCCTCTAACAGTCGATGAGATGAGCCATGCTTTGCAAGAAGCCCGCCACGACCCAAACATCGGCTGCATCATTTTAACGGGAGCTGGAAAAGAGGCGTTTTGTTCTGGAGGCGATCAAAAAATCCGCGGCGATGCCGGTTATGTGGACCAGCAAGGCGCCCATCGGCTCAATGTCCTCGATTTTCAAAGACAAATTCGAACTTGTCCAAAACCCGTCATTGCGATGATAGCCGGCTATGCGATCGGCGGCGGCCATGTTTTGCATGTGATCTGCGACTTAAGTATCGCAGCGGACAATGCTATTTTCGGTCAAACAGGTCCTAAAGTAGGTTCGTTTGATGGAGGTTTCGGCTCTAGTTTCTTGGCCCGCATTGTAGGTCAAAAAAAAGCGCGTGAAATTTGGTTTCTTTGCCGCCAATATAACGCTCAGCAAGCGCTCGATATGGGGCTTGTTAACTGCGTCGTTCCTTATGAAAAGTTGGAAGAGACGACGGTGCAATGGTGCCGCGAAATCCTTGCTCATTCGCCTATCGCGCTTCGGTGTTTGAAAGCGGGGCTCAATGCTGATTGCGATGGGCAGTCAGGCCTCCAAGAGCTTGCAGGGAATGCGACCATGCTTTTTTACATGACAGAAGAAGGGCAGGAAGGGAGAAACGCCTTTAATGAAAAACGGAGACCGGATTATGCCCGCTTCCCCAAGCGCGCTTAAAGCTTGGATATTAGCTTCCCGCCCTAAAACGCTTGTTGCGTCGATGAGTCCTGTCTTGATCGCTGCGAGTTTGACTCCAAGTATCCGCTTAGATTTGCTTTGTTTGTGTTTAGCTTTTTCTATCTGCATCCAAATCGGAGCGAATTTTGCGAACGACTATTTCGATTGCCTCAAAGGCGCTGACACATCGGACCGGGTTGGTCCCTCAAGGGCCGCTCAATCCGGCTGGATCGCTTTGCCCAGATTGAAACGAGGAATGTATCTGGTTTTCGTCCTAGCTGCGCTCATCAGCCTACCCCTTCTTGCGCGAGGCGGCGCGTGGGGCTTTTGGATCGTAGGCCTCTCCATCCTTTTTGCCGTTTGGTACACGGCAGGTTCTCGTCCTCTAGGGTATTTGGGGTTAGGAGAACTGCTGGTATTTGTATTTTATGGTCCGATAGCAACTTTAAGCACTTACTATGTTTTGACCTTGAAGTGGGACTGGCTTGTCTTTTTTGCCTCTTTGCCTCCGGGCCTGCTTTCTTGTTCGATCCTGATTGCCAACAACCTTCGGGACGAGGCAACTGATCGGCTCGCTAATAAACGGACCCTTGTTGTCCGCTGGGGTCGAACGTTTGGCCGCTTGGAGTACGCTGTAACAGTGATCTTAGCTTTTACTCTGCCTATCCTTTTAGCCACACTCCAAAAAGCCCCCACTACCTGGGTTTCAATGTCTTTACTCTTCCCTTTGACCTATCCTGCTTTGAAAAGAGCTCTCTACGCGGAAACTCCCCAAGAATTTGTCCCTTTGCTGCCGGCTAGCGCAAAACTTCTGGCTCTTTATACGGCTGGCGCTTTGTTTCAAACATTTCTGATCTGAACTCATTTTAAGGCGAAACCCATTCAATCATTATGGAAGTATTTTGCATTTGATGAAAAAATGAAGCTAACTCTTCTGTCGACTGAGTTTGTTGATAAGGAATTTTGAACATTTTTGCTGCATCGGCAAAATGCCAAGAGTGGGGATTTTTCCAAAGTCTTTCAAATTGTTCAGTGGCTTTGGCAATCGGCAAATGGGAAAAAATTCCTCCTCCAAAGTTATTGGAGATCACAAGGATCACAGGATGTTTGGTGCAGAGCAGAAGAGGCAGAGAGTTGAGGTCGTATAAAGCCGCCTGATCGCCGATCCAAGCAATTAAAGGTCCATCTAGTCCCTCCGTCAACCCGGCGGCGCAAGCTATGTTGCCATCAATGCCTGAAAGACCTCGGTTGGAAAAAATCCTCCCTTTAAAACTCTTGGAAGAAGGAAAAAAAAAGCGGTCTGCATTGCGGATCGGCATGCTGCTGCCCAAATATAGAGACCAGTTTGGTTGAAAAGAAGAGGCGAGAGTTTGAAAAGCTAGCTGCTGTCCATCAACTGGGGAATTTTTTTCTATCGTGTCTTTTTCTTTCCAGCTAGCCAGCCAGCTTTCTGGCGCCGGCTCAATAACTGCAGATGCACAAAAAGCTGTAATGTCGGCAAGCACCCGTTTGGTTAAACATCGAGAAGGGTCTTGGAGCTCTTTCCAAGGACTTACATGGATATGGTGGGCTTTAGCTTTCCATCCTAGGATTGATTTAGCCGTGATTCTTTCTCCAAAATGAATGATTGTTTCAGCCGTTAATGGCTCATTTTGTAAAAGCCTATCAAAATGCAAAATTTGCTCTTCCGTCATCTGGAATCGAGCTTGAGATAAAATATCGGCGAAGACTGGCCAGCGCAGTTTTTTGGCCAATTCTAAAACAGGGCCCACGTCACCATTATGAGGCAGCTTCCCAATGACAATGGCCCCCAACCCAGACAGATAAGTGGGTTCGCAGGGAATTTTTTTTGACGAAACGGTTTCAATAGGATTGCCTTCAGGCAAACTAGGAAAGGGGGGAGTAAATAAAGGGTCTCGAATGTGCCAGTTGATATGGAAAGGTCCAGGATCTTCCACAGTTGAACAGACAGCATGGGCTAGACAGGATCTTACATAATTTTCCGTTACTTGGCTGTCTGCTGCAGGCAAATGGACATGGCCTCTGACAAAATGGGTGAATAGCTTTAATTGATCGCACGTCTGATTAGCTCCGGTTTGTATGAGCTCTGGTGGTCGGTCGGCTGTGAGCAAGATAAGGGGCACGCGACTGTGATAAGCCTCCATGACAGCTGGAAGCAAATTTCCGACGGCGGTTCCCGAAGTGACGATGACGGCTGTTGCTGCACCTTTTGCCTTTGCAGCGCCGAGGGCGAAAAAGCCGAGCCCCCTTTCATCGTAGTGCACATGGATTTGAGCTTTTCTGTGATGCGCAGCGGCAAGGGCAAGCGGCGTGCTGCGCGAACCGGGCGCTAGACAAAAACAGCTTACGCCTTGTTGGACCAGCTGGTCGACGATCCACCAGGCCATTTGACTGTTCATAGAGGCTTAAAACCTTATTTTTTTCTACGAAAATTCCTCTCCCATTTTGTCGGATCGCCCTCTCTTTAGCAAGGAGTTTGCTTGTGTAATATGCTCGATAAGCATAATTTTTTATACGATGGATGCAAGAAAACTCGCTCCTTTAGCGCGGAGATGAATCGCGTCTCTTAAGCCTAAGGAATCTTTTGCTGTTCAATGTACTGTCGGATTGCAGCAAGTGGAGCTCTTCCGCAGGCTCGAGCAAAGTAACTAGGAGACCAAAGATGGTCTCCCCATAAACCTTGAATGATTGGTCTCTACCCCGCTAGCCAAATAAGAGACAAATGGGCAGCTTTCAATTCTGCCCATTTGTCTCTTATTGTCTAACGGGTGAGTCATTGGATGCCGCCTCCTGGAAGGAACGTAGGCGGGTTTTCGTCCAAAATGTTCCCCCTTTACTCTAGGGAACAAAGGTATTCCATGCAAATTTCATTAAAATTGCAATCCTAACCCAAGGTAACCGTACTGCGCTAAAATTCCATCACCTATTTGAATATCGTAGATGAATTCTCCTGACCAAACTGTTGATTCAAACCGAATAGATGGCGCTAGAATAAATGTATTTCGAGTCGGGCCCAAAATTTGTAGCCTCGAAATTTGATTGAGATCAACTGACGCAAAAACAAGATCCGATTTTGTGTCTAAACATTGATACTGCCACATCCCTCTTATTTGAGGAATCCACTTGGTTGAACATCCCCAAACACCAGCTACCCTTAAGCTTACTATTGCCTCTAAACTATTTAGGCTTTGTCTTTCATAAGACAATCCGGCTTTTTGGCCCCCGGTTTCTTGGTATTTATCAATTTCTGAAAATAAATACTGAGCACCAATCTCAGGAGTGATCAATAGGTTATGAACTTGAAAATCGTATCCCATCCCGAGTAATCCATCAAATGAACCGCCTCGAACTGATCCATTGAAAGAAGTAGATGAAGCGTTTCTTTTCATTTTATACCAATTCAAGGCGCCTCCCAAAATTGCTTGTACAAACAATTCGGACTTCAAAAAAGATAAACCATAAATTTCAACCGAGAATTCATCTAGTAAAAAATTGCCTGCATCGGAGTGCTGTTGAACTGATGCTCTTTCATACGCAGTAAAAAAACCCAAGGCTTGTTCATTAAATGCATAATCTAATCCAGAGGCCACTCCTCCGCTCCAATATTTAAAACCAAGCTGGTCTTTTTGATTAGCTACGCTTCCCAAACTACCAATTGGACTTGTGTACCACTCCGTTCTTGGAGGTTTGCGACATTTCGATCCAGATTTAGAGTGGACAGATGACAGCGAAGCTGTTAATTGATTTTGACTCTCACTGAAAGAAAACCCTTCAACTTCCTGTTCAACATCAAGATCTTCAACACGCCAGTTTCTGCCAACTCTGCGAAGTCGATCTAAACGTCGATCTAAAATAAAATGCCTTTGGTTGGTCAGAAAAAATGTAGCTTGCGCTGCAGATGCTGCAGCTTGAAACTCATTACCTGTTTCAGGAAAATTGAAAGAGAGAAAAAAGGCATTTGACGTATAGTTTGGATTTACTGTTAGATCAGGATCTAGGTTATTTATTGAAATATTTGAAAACTGCCCTGCAATGCCCCCTCCTCCAGAATTATCAATTAATGTTATGATATCTCCTTTTTGGATGACATAATTAGGAAGAAAATCTAAAGTAAGATTGCCACCAAGAGAAACTGTGCCCGTATTTACCAAGAGTACATCGTGATTAGATGCTGATAAAATGTTCATCAACAACTCCCCTGAAGCTCCTTGAGAATAACTTCCATTAACAGTGAGAGTCCCTACTCCACTCTGTGTTGCGGGACTAAGACTTCCGTTATTGATCAACATCCCTGCACCTGAACCAATGACCCCAGTGCCTCCTAAAAACCCTGGAGCGTTGATTGTAACAACTCCATCGGCCAAGCTCCCATTGATCAAAAGAGATCCGCTATTGACAGTTGTTGCCCCCGTGTATGCACTCGCTCCCGTTAATTCTAGAGTTCCAAGATTGTTTTTTGTAATACCTCCATTCGAAATTACTCCAGCAATACTAAGATCGATTGAAGAGGTTCCGTCTCCGACATCAACCCCCCTTAAAACACCACCTAAATTGATATTGCCGGAAATCAGTCCAGTTCCATTATTTGTTGCATCAAAAATTATGTCCCCAGTAACTCCAGCAAATAACAAATCTCCAGAAATAGATACATCTCTCATCGTCAACGGAGCTGTTTCGCCGTTCAATGTGAGTTGGCCGCCGGCTTGCAGAAGAGTCCCTGAATTGAAGATTAAATTTTGCAACTCTTCAGAAAATCCATTCATATTGAATGTCCCTCCATCAATAGTCAAATTGGACAGATTCGAAATTTGATTCCCTTGATCGAGCTGTAAAGTTCCCGTAGAATTAATAAAAATCGATGGACTGACGATCGCGGCAACTCCTGTTTTATTAAGCTGTAAAGTCCCTTCACTAATTGTAGTATTACCGGAGTACGTATTTGCACTTGCGCCTGAGAAGATAAGAATCCCTGGACCAACTTTTGTCAAAGCTTGAGATCCAATAATACTGCCGGACAAAGTTAGAGATCCCAGATCAACACCGATTGATGCATCCGACGCACTAATCGGCAAAGGATCTATCCATCCAATTTGGATCGTGTTGGGGATTGTGTTGATTCCGCTAATATTTCTTAGTGCACCGGTAGATCCAACTCCATTTCCATTAAGGCCTATATATTTATCTAAGTTCAACCCGATGCCTTCAATTTCGAGAGAGCCTCCAGATAAAACGAAAACACCACTTAAAGTACCGGAGCCTGTAACGCCCAAAGCGTTATTTGCTTGTACATTGATCACACTGGCTGCTCCGATGAAAGTACGATTTGTATAAGTACTCGTATTTCCCGTAAGAGTTAATTTTGAAGAACCTGTTTTATTTAAACGACCCCCTCCATTAAAAGTACCTCCTGCAGCTCCCCCTAAAATCGTTCCTGAAAAAATCGTATTTCCGCCTCCTCCTCCCACTTCAAATAGTTGAACAACAGGAGTGTTCAATTGGACCTGACCGCTGCCTTGTAATCCACTGATTCGTACAACTCGATTATTTCCCTGAATCAGACGGCCATCTGAATTCACGTTCGCTAAAAATGCAGCAGGAGTAGCAACGCCCGCATTAATGTTTAGTTGGGTCGTGTTAGCAGCTCCTGTCCCGTCACCTATGTTTACTGTCGAACCTCCAGGGAACGCCCCACTTGAGTTGTAGAAAATACTCCCATTATTCAAACTGGTTGAACCGACATAACTATTAGATGTGGAAAAATTGATTCTCTGCGATCCATTATAAATAATAGATCCAGATCCAGATATAGCGCCTGAAAGAGTAAAGCCCGCTGCATTTGTTGAATTTTGCGCAATTGTCAACGAATCATTCAACAGTATAGGGCAAGAAATTGTGTGAGCTCCATTGCCTCCGCCATTGTTAATGGTCAAAATGCTATTGCCAGCAGAGACATCAAAAGTCAGTGTATTTGCACCAGTAACCAAATAGTTATTGTTGTCATTGAATGTAACTGTTCCTACAGTTAGATTTTGACCAAGTGTTATGGTTCGATTATTTGTGATAATTGTTCCAAAATCAGCAATAGCATCGGTTCCATTCGGAAATAAAGGAGGGACAGCCCAATTACCGTTTACATTCCAACTGCCATTTGCATCTAGATTCCAAGTAGCAGAATTCAAATTGGACACGAACAAGCAAAAGCCTAGGAGGAAATACCTTTTCATAAAATACCTAAATAAAAAAAAATTTACAACAAATAGACCTAACATGTAAAGTCATACCCAATGAAAGCTATCTTTACATATATCATTTTATTCCTGCCTTTAGTGGTTTTTTCAATAGAATTCAAAGTCATCGAAGGTCAAGCAACCATTCAAAACAAAAAAACAAATTTGGTTGTTATATTTTCGGGTCAAACGGTCTTAGAGGTGAACGAATTTATCATAAAGGCAGAAGAGGCCCTGGAATTTTCGTCAACAAATCGAAATGATCAGATACGTATCTTGGTTAACTCTCAAGACTCCGCTTTAATCCAAGGAAATTTGTACGCAAATTCACCTTTAACTATCGAATGCAAAGGGAATCTTGCAGTCGACAAGGAGGCGAAAATTCAAGGGTCTGAAAGAGTTAGCTTGATTTCTTCAACTTCAGAAATTTTAGGTTCTGTAGAAGTAAAAAATGGTGAAATCGAAATTTTAGCACAACAAATCGATCTAACAGGTGCGCACGTCTCAGTTGCTGATGAGTTAAATGCTGGCAGTATTTACATTGGCAAGTCTAATTTTACAAAACGAACTGCATCAAAGGTACGAATCGATTCAAATAGTTTCCTTTGTGCTTCTTCACTTATTGAAGGAAATGGAGGAACGGTTATCATTTGGAGTGAGGATCAAACTGATTTTTCAGGAAAAATCGAAAGCCGAGGAGGCTCCTTAAAAGGAAATGGAGGACTTGTCGAAGTTTCCAGTAAAACCAATTTGATCTGCCAAGGCTCTATCGATAGAAGAGCTCCTTGCGGCGCTGCCGGTCTTCTTCTTCTGGATCCAGAAGCAGACATAATTATACAAAATTCAGGGATTCAATCTGGAAGTTTTGGAATGGGCCCTCCATTTAATTATACACCTTCATCTGCATCAAATATAATCTTAATCGGGCCAGGACCCGGAACTCTGCTTGAGTATCTCGATCAAGGAGACGTTACAATTCAAACTTCTTATATCGGACCCACCGGCCCGTTAGGGGGACGGATCACTTTGACTGACAACATGGTCTATTCATCTCCCTACAACCTTACTCTACTTGCCAATGGAGAAAACCTAGTGATTCAAGCGCAACTTGAAAACAGGGGGGAAGGAGCTATCGCTTTAGAAGCACCAAACGGATCTATACAGATTTCCCCTTCTACAGGAAAAGAAGCTACAGTTCTTGCAGGCGGAGGTGTGTCGATATCAAATGTTGGAGGAGATGTCCTTCTCCAAGGGGGGGCGGGAGTTGGTGAAAAAGTAATTATCGGAGACAACGCTCCTCTACCTCCAACCGGAAGCTTTTCAATGACTGATGTTACTGGAAACCTAATTATTCAAGCTGGGACTAATGAAGATACCTCTGCATCAATTTTGAGTCAGGCCGGAACTATAACTATTGAGGTTGGAGGAGATATAACTATGAGCAGTGGTCCAGCTTCTTCTTCCGAAGTTTGTATTTGCGGCGTTCCCGGAAATGCGATCAACATTAGTTGCGGGGGAGATTTGATTATGGAAAAGGGGGTAAATAATGCCGCAGACTATATGCTAATCGGTAACGAGACTTTCGATCCTATCACACTAAATATTGGAGGAATGTTCAGAATGGTAGGAGATGTAGGTTTCGGCGGCCCTGTTCTTGCTACTTACGGAAATATAACAGCTGCGATCGGAACCGACATATATTGGGAATCAAGCCCATCTGCAAAGACCGTTATTTTTGGCCAAACTTCAGCTCATTTTACAATAGGCGGAACGGCACAACTCATTAATCCAGAAATCATTTCGAATGACTTTGAAATATTGCCATAAATTTTAAGGCTCGTCTTGGGGCCGGAAGAAACAGGGTTTAAAAGATCTGCCTTATGGGCCAACTTATAGAGCGTTTGAGGGTAGTCCTAAACAGGTAGTGGTGTCGACCTAAGTTTTCGGTTATAATCGCAAATAAAAAGCTTGATCAAACCGATGTGATTCTCTAGTTTTTTAGAGAACGATAGCGTTTTTCTCACGAGTCTTGCGCATCGTTGTCCTATAGTGCAGTTAAATCTCTCAATATAATTTGTCTTTCCAGACTTTTTCCCAACGGGCTTATGCTGTTTCTATGGGATTATTTCGTGGTAAGTTGAAAGGGGTTCCCTTGTGTAATATGCTTTATAAGCATATTTTTTTATATTTTATAACATGAATGCTATTGTAAATAAAAAAGGGGATTAGATGGCCTCTCTTGCTTCAATTTGTCTTTTCCCTTTTCGTATCATTTCTTGAGCTTTTCGTTCGTTTTCGAGTTCTTCCTTGATGACCTCATCAATCAGGCGTTCGTTGAAGCAAATATTGACTTCAAGGTGAGCAGCTTCTTCTCGAATGCGTTTTTCTAAGCGTGGGGCCAAATAATGGCTTTGGAGTAGAAATGAGTTAACTTGTGTTTCTTCTCTTCGAGAGAGTTTTTCGCTAGCTATACGCTGAATCCGTACAACTGTTTCATAAGTCATCTTTTTGAGCGTGGCCAACTGTTGGCTGCTTTGTTGCAAAGCATCGAGATCATTTTTTTGCTGAGCGAGCTCATTTTCTAAAACAGACAATTGTTCTTCCAGTAGCTCTATGCCATCTTCTTTCCCATAAGGCAGCAAATTGCCGGCCTGTCCAATAACCCGACGAGAGGAAAGGGCTTGAAGACGTTTTTGAACTTCTTCCACTTTGTCTTCTAAAGGTGTTTTTTGAAAGTCGGTGAGTTTTGTCATGCATTCAGAAAAGATTTTGAGGCTCGTCGTAGGTTGGGCCGCTTCCTCGCCGAATGCGTCTTTTGTTTTTTGTAATAGGGCCCATAGAGCGCCTTGCTCTAGAATGATGTCAGGAGCTTTTCGCAAAAATGCGCTTTCTAAAACATGGAGAGTCTCTTCGTCTGTCGTATTGTTAATTGAAATTTGTTTAAAACGCCGCGCGAGGGCCGAATTTTGTACGTAGATCTCACGAAAAAATTCTTCTTCTGTCGTGATTCCAATGACGTAAGGGAAATGTTCTTTTCTGTGATGATCTAAATACACCTTAAGCTGTTCGCTAAGGGAGACGTTTTCATTTTTTTGACAGGCAATATGAATTTCATCGAAGATTAAAATGTAATTATCTCGATGCTTTCCCATCGTTTCGCTGATTTGTTGTAAGATCTTGTTTCCATTGGAAAACATTTCTGTGCCGGTGAGGAGAAGTGCTGTGTTGATATAGGGGATTTGCTTGCCTTGAAGATGAGGATATTGACCATTTTCTACCGCTCGGACAAAAGCTTTGATGAGCTCTGTTTTTCCAATACCGGTTTTTCCAATGAGCATAACAGGTCTTTTCGTTCCCTTTTTCCCAATCAGGGCTCGGGCTATTTTATTCAGGGTTTCTTCTCTGCCATTGGATGCGAGAAGATCGTTTTCGCGACACTTTTGACTCCAATTATCTGCTCGAGGAAGTTTGGTGGCGGGCGGTTTAATCGAAGGATAAATAAGGCTTAGCGCGGCAATGCTTAACATAGCGCCTCCCAAAATAGCCCCTCCGGCTGCAGCTCCCATAAGGGGAATTAATACCGAGCTGATCATGGTAAATAGGCTCAAGAGCATCATCAGTTTTTGGCCTTTAAATTCAGATTCCATCGAATTTTCGGAGGAGGTGAACAAACTAGCGATGCCGAACGAGGTCAAAATACTTTCTAAAATAGAAATGCATAAATCTAAAATTCGAGATAAATAGGCCGTTAAAGAAGAAGGGCGCTCAGTAGAGGTTATTTCAAGAAAATATTTCGCGTCGCGAAACATGGATTTGGCAGTTTGCAGGGCACTAATAGATTTTGGATAGTCGAGCTGAACCGCTTGTTCTAATTTGCTAAGAGGGATTTTTTCCGCTAGTTTGTCGATTTCTGTAAAATCTATCTTTTCTAAAACGTCTTGCACAAGTTTTGTCAATTCTTCCGATGTTAAATGTTCAATTTCTACTTGAAGCTGAGTATTCGTAAAAGGCCAGTAGGATCGGATTTCTTTCACAATCTTATCTGAAAGTGTCGGCGTAGAAAAAGAAGGGCTTGGTTCATTTGCCGATGTTTTAAAAAAAATACGTGACATAAAAAATCTCTAGTTTTTTTGTGGGTAGTATAATTGATTTGATGGCAATTTACCATTTAAAATAAAGAAGTATATTGATATAATTTTTAAATATAAATAGGGTTTTAATGTCTTTTTATTTAAAAAATTTATATAACTCTGCTCTAGTAGATCCTATCTATAGCCCTAAAGGAAAAGAGGAGAGCGATGTCTCTGGAAGTCAACGTTTTATAGATTTCAGTCTAAATCGATACGTACAAGGGGTTGAAGGCAAGCCCCTTCAGCCTCGGCGATTTCATCCTTATGAGAGTCCGATAGGGCCTTTTCAGGAGTCGGCCGAAGTGGAAAAAAAGCCCCCTTCTAAGAAATACCCCTACTACGAAGGCGGGATGCTAAACGGCAAAAAGCATGGATGGGGAATTTTGAGGTATTCTGAAAAATCCTATTATGAAGGAAGTTGGGAAGAAGATCTTCGGCATGGCTTCGGTAAAGAGATCTCCCTCGATGAAAAAGACTCCATTTTAGAACAATATGAAGGTTTCTGGGCTAAAGATGAAAGGAATGGCTGGGGAAGGTTTGATTACGAAGATAAAGACTCTTATGATGGGCAGTGGCTGAATGGTCAATGCCATGGTATGGGGAAATATACCTGTTCCGACGGATCTTTTTATGAAGGCCCTTGGGCAAATGGAATTGCACTCAGTGACATCTCTCATTTGGGGGAGGCTTTGTTTTTTAATCTTCTTCATGGATCTAAAGAATGTAGTCCTCCTGATGGGTATTGTCTGGGAATCTTGCTTGGTTATCTAGAACAAGAAAATCATTTGGACATAGCATTTCTTTTGAAAGAGGCTCAAAAGATCTTTCTTTTGGGAGGTCTTTTAGAAGAAGAAGAGATCGAGTCTATTTTAAAAGATCTTACGGAACTGAGAAAGCCTAGGTTATTTGCAACTGGGACCCCCGATCATGCTTTTGGAGTCAATATCATTCCAGATGGTTCTTCCGAATATGCTATTTGTGAAATTTTCAATACCGGAGATGGTTTGGAATTTCATAGAGAGCATCCTCAGGATCCTCGAAAATTTCAAACAATGCTTCAAGTTAAGATTCCTCTTTACGGTCTGACAACAGGGCTTATCGAAGGCCTTTGCTATCAATTCGAAAGCACCGAATTTTTTTATAAATCGATCCTAAATCTTAAGGACGCCGAAATCCTTATATCCGACCTTATTTTATGGCAAAAAGAACAAAAGGGAAACGATTGCAGCTTGCGATGGATTTTAGCCCTTTGCAAAGCGAAGATGGGGGAAGTAAGGTATAAAAAATTCATTGCCAAGTTAAAAGCCGACTGCGAAGCCTTACATAAACAGCAGGTCAGTTCCCCAAAATTTGATTATGAGTCTTTAGAAGATTCTCCTTAGCCGATTCTTGAATTAGAGGGTGTCTACAAAGTTGGCTTCTGTCGATTTTGTAGACACCCTCTTAGTCGCAGTATATTTTAAAAGAAATTTGTGAAATAGAAAATTTCTTTTTTTATTTTTATAATATTATTGATTTTTTCTTTGTTTTTATTTATTGTAAATTTCATGTTTTATGTTTTTTAGGGGGATTCCAGTTCCACCTCAATCGCGCCCAAAATCACCCGATTCAAAGCCTTTTGGGTGCCATTGAGGTGGAATGGGTAATGTGATCGGTATGTCAAAATGGATTAGTTGTTTGTTTTTTTTGGCTTCTCTATGGGCAGTTCAAAAGCAGGAAGGAGACAGTATGGATTATGAGTTATTGAAAATTAGATCTTACAAGCATTGGGACTTATATCTGCATGAAAACCAATGTTACTTAGGTCGTGTTTTTGTTCTTCTCAAAGATGATGAGGGTGTGGAAGATTTTTTAGCGATCAAAGGAGAAGTTCGAGAAGAGTTTTTTAAGATTGGGGAAGAGGTGAAAACGGCCTTAAATGTCCTTTTCCAACCTGATAAAATGAATTATGCAGCCTTGAGTAACACATCGGCGGCTATCCACGTTCATCTTATCCCTCGTTATAAAGAATCTCGTGAATTTGCAGGTGTGACGTTCAGAGATGTTCGGTGGGGGGCTAATTATGCGCCTTATGATCGTTCTTTTCTCCTCGAAAGGCCGGTTCTTTTTGAGATTCGAGATGCCTTGAAGAGCCATCTTTAATTGCAAAAGTAGATCAGCGCTCCGAGAATGAAATCTTTGTCATTTTTTATCTAGTTCATTATCAAAAAATTGCGATATTTTTTTTGCGCTGAGCAACAGTTATTAGTT
>DAINNB010000004.1:0-28850 GCA_036736085.1 Chlamydiales bacterium | reverse complement strand
CGGGGGCCAGGCATCTGGAGGGCAGAATGTTATTGCAGGACTATTTGATGCATTAAAACAGATCAACTCTCATTCGGAGTTGATTGGTTTTTTAGAAGGGCCGATCGGTGTTTTAGAAAATCGGCGGAAAATATTGGGGGAAGATGCTATTTCGCCGTACCGCAACCAAGGCGGTTTTGATCTGATTGGATCAGGTCGACTTAAAATAGAAACAAAAGAGCAGTTCGCAAAAGCTCTTCAAAACACACAGGATTTAAATGGGATCGTAGTTATCGGCGGCGATGATTCCAACACAAACGCAGCTCTTATGGCTGAATTTTTCGCCGCCCACGGTTCCAAAACAAAAGTGGTCGGCGTTCCCAAAACGATCGATGGAGATCTTCGGAGTGAAGATATCGAGATGTCCTTTGGGTTCGACAGCGCTTGCAAAACCTATGCAGAACTCATCGGCAACATTGCCAAAGATGCTCTCTCTTCTAAAAAATATTATCATTTCATTAAGCTTATGGGGCGCTCCGCTTCGCACATCACGCTTGAATGCGCTTTGCAAACCCAGCCCAATTTAGCCCTTATTGGAGAAGAGAGAAAAAGTTTAGCCCAGATCGTCGATGAAATAGCCGATTTGATCCAAAGGCGCAAAGAAGCGGGAAAAGAATATGGTGTTATTTTAGTCCCTGAAGGACTCATTGAATTTATCCCAGAAATTGAACAGCTCATCCAGGAGCTCAACCAGCTTTTAGCTAAATCAGAGCCTCTTTCTCATCTTTCACCCGCGTCAGCTGCCGTTTTTGCAGACCTTCCCGAAAAAATTCAAAAGCAGCTAACCCTCCAAAGAGATTCCCATGGGAATGTACAAGTGTCTCTAATCGAAACGGAGCTTCTTTTGATTGAAAAAGTGAAGAAAAAATATCCCCACCTTCAAGTCGTTCAGCATTTTTTAGGATACGAAGGCAGGTCTTGTCTTCCTTCGAACTTTGACGCTAACTATTCCTATGCCCTTGGTCTGCTTTCCGCTCTTTGCGTCAGAGATCAGCTCACCGGCGTGATCGGATCGATCCAACATCTCCGCGGCCCGATCGATACATGGCATTTTAAGGCAGTTCCCATCTCTCGTCTTATGCATTTCGAAATGCGCCAAGGAAAAGAAAAGCCTGTCATTCAAAAAACATTAGTGGACATGAACCAACGCTCTTTTATAGAATTTTCTCGAAAACGAGCTTCGTGGCAGCTGCAGGACCAATACATTTCTCCAGGGCCCATCCAGTTTTTTGGCGACCCTCAATTGACCGACTCTGTCCCCGTAACGCTGTAATCTCTCTTGGATGCTTTATGCAAATGCTATCTTCTTGCAGTTCTCACTTCTCCGAACTCCTTACCCCCTTCTCTCTCATCTCTTCAAAAATCACCGAAACAGCTACATCGATCAAAAAGCGCCTCGATCAAACTCTCATCTCTCTCAATAGAAACTATGGATTTACCAGACAGCAATGGCTAGATATTTCACAAATCGCCCTCCGAGCTCTAGCTCCCTTCGTAGCTGCCCTCTTTATCGTCCTCGTCTTTCCTTACTGCGCCGCTCAAATCCTCTTCCCTCCCGTTATCATAGGAGTCATCTTTCTTTCCGCTTTCTACGGTCTTCCCGATCAAAAATTCTCTCAAGAAGATTTCGACATCAATCTAGAAGAAATTCCAATTAATGATCATTTCTAATGTTGTGTTAGTCGGGGCTTTGCCCCAAACCCCATTAAAGGGCTGGCGCCCTTTAAAATCCCCTTTGTTTATTGAATTAATACAAAAAACATAGGTTTCCAAAGGACGCAGTCCTTTGGTGGGGTTTGGGGCGAAGCCCCGAGAAAGTTTACATAGAAGAAAGTTTAGCACTCTTTGACATAAGAAAAGCGTCGGCGAGAACGAGGGCTGTCATGGCTTCGACGACGGGGACGGCGCGGATGGCGACGCAGGGGTCATGGCGGCCTGAGTCTGGGGGGAGGAGGGTGGACTTTTCTTTTTGGAGAGAGAGGGTTTGCTGAGGTTGTTTGATGCTGGAGGTGGGTTTGAAGGCGACGCGAAAGAAGAGGGGAGAGCCGGTGGAGATGCCGCCGAGGGGGCCGCCGGCTTGTTTTGCTGAGGGGCGGACGTGGTGTTGTTCATTGTGCTCGAACGGATCGGTGTGCTTGGAGCCTTTGGTCCGAGTGGAGGCGAAGCCAAGGCCGATTTCAAACCCTTTGCTAGCGGGGAGGGAGAGCATAGCAGAGGCCAGGAGAGCTTCGAGCTTGCAGTAAATGGGATCGCCGAGACCGGGAGGGACGTTGGCAATCCAGTCGACGATGCCGCCGAGAGAATCTTTTTCTTCTTGTGTTTGACGGATTTTTTCTCTCATGAGCTCTTCTGTCAGATCGCAGGGGCAGAAAATGGGATTGGCGTAGGTTTTTTGACGAAGGAGATGTAGGTTGGAAAGATCGATCTCTTGCGTGGGGATGCCTCCGATTTCAGAGATGAACGCCGTGCAGAAGATGTGGAAGTGGGCGAGGAGTTTTTTAGCAACGGCGCCAGCGGCTACGCGGGCTGCGGTCTCTCTAGCAGAAGCTCTGCCTCCGCCGCGGTAGTCGAAAATTCCGTATTTTTCTAGATAAGTAAAGTTCGCGTGCCCCGGGCGGTAAATATTTTTGAAAGCATCATATTGAGAGGAGTCTGCATCTTTATTGTAGATGAGGATGGCGATGGGAGCACCTGTTGTTTGGCCTTCAAAAAGGCCTGAAAGGATTTCGGCTTTGTCTTCTTCTGTTCGAGGAGATGTGTAGGCGGTTTTTCCGGGACGTCGATGATTGAGCTCAGTTTGAATGTCTTCTTGAGAAAGGGGAAGGCCAGCAGGACAGCCATCGATGACGACGCCGATGGCAGGTCCGTGGGATTCTCCAAAAGTGGTGATACGGAAGATTTGACCAAAAGAGTTGGACGCCATTAAAAACTCCTTGTTAAGATGGTGGATGCAATGTGGGATGGAGACTCTGAACCTATCTCGATGATCTCATCGGCATATTGAAGATAAAGAGGAAGCCGGGCCTCATAGATTTTTTTTGCACAGGAAAGGTCGGTGAACAAGGGTCTGGACAGGTCGTTTTCTAACCTTTTTGCGATGAGGTCAAAAGGGGCGTGTAAGAAAATAATCTTGGCTCCGTTTTTTTTGAACAGGTTCAGCGGAGTAGGAGCTAGAACGATGCCGCCGCCTGTCGAAATGATCTGATTTGTTTTTTCAGCGCATTCTTTAGCAATGCAAAGTTCTATTTCCCTCAAAAGCGCTTCTCCACCGAGAGCAAATACCTCGTGCATATTTTTTGTCTTAGTTTTTTTATAGACGAGCTCGTCCATTTCAATGAGAGCAAACTGAAGAAGGGAGCTGAGAGATCGAGCGATTGTAGATTTTCCAGAACCCATAAAACCAATAAGGACCAAGTTCATTTTAAGGCCTCCAAACAAGTCCAAAAAGTGGGGAACGTTTTGTTTACGACTTCAGGATGGTGGATGATAATGCCTGGCAAATGGAGGCCGGCGACAGCAAAGGCCATTGCGATCCGATGATCGCCATAGGTGTCGATTTCAGCTGCATGAGGGGATCCCCCGTAGATGCTCAGAGTGTCGTGCGAGTCTTCCGTTCGAACGCCCATTTTGCCTAGTTCTCTCTTTAATGCAGCGACACGCTCTGTCTCTTTAAGCCTCAGCGAGCGGACGCCTGAAATGGAGGTTTTACCGTGAGCAAACGCGGCCAATACTGCCATCGTCATGACTTGATCAGGACAATTTTCCATATCTATATCAAGAGGGATAAGCTCTTTTCCCTCTAAGCGTACGGAGTTTTTAAAGTAGGTTGCTCGATGGCCCATCTTTTCTAATATATATAAAAAATTCCGATCGGCCTGAGAAGAAGAAGGGTTGAGATGGTTGATCGTAATTTTTGATTTTGTTAAAGCAGCGATCGCAAAAAAATAGCCGGCGCTTGAAAAATCACCCTCGATAGCGTAGTGCTTTTTTTTATAGCTTTGATGGGCGGAGATGAAATAGCTGCCATTTTCTAGCTGTAGAGCTTCGACGCCGCCTACTTTCATGCAACTGAGCGTCATGTCGATAAAAGGTTTTGAGAATTCTTTGCCGATCGGATTGATCGTAAGGCCACAGGCAAAATAGGGCGAGATCAAAAGAAGGGCCGAGCAAAATTGACTACTTAGATCTCCTTTGAGCTCTACTGAGCTGCCCGATAATTGCGATGAAAGAATCTTGATCGGAAGCTGGCCTTTTTCATGAACGTATTCGATGATGGCGCCCAGTTTGCGCAGAGCTTCAACTAAATCATGGATCGGACGTTCGCTTAGTCTTTTGTTTCCTTTTAAGGTTTTTGTTCCGGGAACAAGACAAAGCAGGGCCAAAAGGAATCGGACTGTGGTCCCTGAATCGTGAGCGAAAAGTTCATAATGCTTCGTATCAATTGAACGGAGATCCCCATGCACAATGATTCGATCAGGGTTCGTTTCAATGCGAAGGCCCAGCGTTTTCAGGGATTCGATCATCGCTAGCGTATCTTCGCTGTACAGAGGACGTTCAAGACAGACAGAACCTTCGGTTAAGGCGGCAATGATAAGCAGCCGATTCGTGTGGCTTTTGGAGCCAGGAATGGAGATTGTTTTCGATACTGGGCCGTTTAGTGGAGTGATTTGCATAGATACTCCTCTTCCATCCAATCGAGCGTCGAGGCGAGCTCTTCTCTAGAGACCGGGCGGCAGTAGGCGCCGTCGAAAGCAGCGGCCTTGCCGAGAGTTTCAAGTAAGACAAAACGAATTTCTCCCTGTTTTCTTTTTTTATCAGATGCCATGGCCTGCAGGATTTTTTCCTTATTGTAGCATGAAGGCAAAGAGAGTGAAAAGCGACTGTAGATAGCAAGGATTTGGCGGAAATTTTCTTGGGATAAATAACCTAGACGGTGGCTCAAATAGCTCTCTGCGATGCAGCCAAGCGCCACGGCTTCTCCATGCGATATTTCATAATCTGAGATAGATTCCAGAGCATGTCCTATGGTGTGGCCGAAATTTAACATCCTTCTGATGCCTTGTTCTGTCGGATCTTCTTCAATGATGGCGATCTTTGCTTGGACTGCTTGTAAAATGAGAGCAGGACTTTTGGGATCATTTTGCACTAAGTCTAATAAAGAGATGTCATAGATCAGTCCCATTTTAATGATCTCCGCCAACCCGTTAAAAATCTCTTTTTCAGGAAGAGTGGCCAATGTATCTATATCGATAAAAATGGCGTTTGGATGATGAATGGTCCCGATGAGATTTTTTCCCTGAGGCAAATTGATTGCAGTTTTTCCTCCAATGGAAGCGTCTACTGCGCTTAATAAGGTGGTCGGGATCAACACAAGAGGGATCCCCCTTAGATAAATAGAAGCTGCAAAACCTGCGACATCGCTCGTCACGCCTCCGCCGATGGCGATAAGCAAAGTGTCTCTTCCCGCTCCTAGGGCCATCAGTTCACTGATAATGTAAGCAGTTATTTTTCCCGATTTGGCCTTTTCTCCGCTTGGGATGACGATGATCTGCGCTTGAAGTTTTTGCGCGAGGGGATCTGCATAAAGTTTTTTGATCGCTGAGTCAGCCACGATGACAAGTTTATTTTTGTCTTGAGTCAATTGCTTAAGCGTTTTCTCATCATTTATAACCCCTTTTCCCACATATACTTGCGTGCAATTTGGAAGGGAGTTTGGTTTAATAAGAATGGGGTTTTTCATGTCGCCTCTTGACGGTTATTGATGTAATCATGTAGCATTACATATATTAAAAGCAAGGATTTTATATGCGGGATGAATTTGAGGAAGATGGTTGGCGAGGGTTTTTAACCTTATGCTCTAGTGCAGAAACTCCAGATGAGTTAGGCGAGCTCCTTTGGCTCTTTTTGACACCGGAAGAGAGAAAAGACGTGGCCACCCGCTATCTCATTGTCCGAGAACTAATAGATGGAAAAAAAACCCAAAGGGATTTGGCGAAAGAGCTGGGAGTCAGCATAGCCAAAATTACTCGAGGATCTAATTTCCTTAAATTGATTAACGAAAAGCTTAGGAGACGTTTGGAAAATCTCTCTTGAGCGGCTCAAGAGAGGTATATGAACAACATAGTCTATAGGGAAATTCCCTTCGATCAATATACGCCTGTTATGGCGTATTCTGCTCTTGCAGGCAAGGGATCTTGCCTGCTTGAATCGTCTCCGAAAAAAGATCGCTACTCGTTTGTCGGCGTAGATCCGATCGCCTCGATTTCTGGAAAAGGCGATTACACTTCGGCTCTAAGAGAATTGAGAAAACAGTATCCTTTTGAGGTTTCTCATCCTCTGGCTTTGTATTCAGGCGGATGCGTTGGCTACATCACTTATGATGGAGAGTATTTTTTTCAGATCTATCAATCGAGCGTCTGTTTTGATCAGCAAATGGGACGAGCTGCTCTTTTTACGATCGGCGATGAAGAGCAGTTAGATCTGCTTTATGAAAGGTTGAAAAAGGGAAGATCTCTTTTTGAATCTTCTTTAGAAATAGGGGGTGTCTCGGTTGATAAGTCAGATGCAGAATTTGCTGCTATGGTTGAAAAGGCCAAAGAACATTTGCAAGCGGGAGATATTTTTCAAATTGTATTGTCCCGCACATTTCAAGCGTCATTTAAGTGAGACCCCTTTCAATTTTATCGATCCTTATGAAGGAGCAGTCCAGCTCCTTATCTTTTCTTTTTCAATTTCGACTCTTTTGCTTTAGCTGGCGCTTCACCTGAAAAAATTATCTCTGTTCAGGGAAGAGAGATAGAATCCATGCCGATTGCAGGCACGAGAAAAAAGGGGAGTTTGGACCCGGGGCTCCTCAACGATCCGAAAGAGATAGCAGAACATGTGATGTTGGTAGATTTGGCTCGCAATGATGTGGGTTCTGTGGCGTTGCCGGGAACGGTCCGGGTAGCTGAATTTCGAGCGGTTTATCACTTTTCCCATGTAGAGCACATGATATCTCGAGTGGTCGGCACGCTTCGTCTTGAGTGCGACGCCCTGGACGCTTTAAAAGCTTCTTTTCCTGCAGGAACATTAACAGGGGCTCCAAAAATCCGAGCGATGGAGTTGATTGAAGAGCTCGAGCTTTCGAAGAGAGGGCTGTACGGCGGAGCTATTATAGCGATTGAGGCAAATGGCAATTTGGCCAGCTGCATTGCGATTAGGACTGCTCTTTTTACAGAAGGAAAAATGTTTGTGCGCGCGGGAGCGGGCATTGTGCTCGATTCTGATCCAATGAAAGAGGCGGATGAAACAGTCTTTAAAGCAAGCGCTATCTTGGAGGCGGCTTATGCTTTTAATCATCGATAACTACGACAGTTTTACTTACAACCTTTATCAAGCGATCGCTGTGTATGATTCAGAGGTGAAAGTGGTTCGCAATGATGAGCTGACGGTGGAGGAAATTAGGCTGCTGCAGCCTAAAGCAATCGTGATCTCCCCAGGACCTGGGAGGCCGCAGGCTGCCGGCGTTTGTATCGAAGTAATCGAGAAATTGGGGCCGAACATACCGATTTTTGGGGTTTGCTTAGGACATCAAGCGATTGGGGCCGCCTTTGGCGCTGAAATTGTTCAAAGCCCAGGTACTATGCATGGCAAACAGAGCTTGATCTTCCATCATCGAAGGGAGCTATTTAAGGGGATGCCTTTGCCTTTTAAGGCGGGGCGTTACCACTCTCTTGTCGTTCAGCAATTGCCGGATGAACTTGTAGTCGATGCAGAAGACCCGGAAGGGCTCATCATGGCGATGCATCATCGCGATTATCCGATCTATGGAGTGCAATTTCATCCTGAGTCGATTTTGACTCCGGAAGGAATGAAAATCATTGAGAACTTTTTGGAGATGTGCCCATGAACGCCATAGAACAATTGATTGAAAAAAAATCGCTGACAGCAAAAGAGTGTCTCGAAGCATTTAATGATTTCTTAGACCAACCGGTTCGGATGGGGGCTTTTCTTTCTTTGCTAAAGGCAAAAGGAGAAACGGCGGAAGAAATTTTGGGGCTTGTCAAAGCTATGAGAAATCAGATGAGAGAAGTCAAGCTGGACCGTCCTACTCTCGATATTGTCGGCACTGGTGGAGATAGAGCGGGAACGGTGAATATTTCAACTGGGGCTGCCTTGCTCGCGGCCCGCTCTGGAATTTGCATTGTAAAACATGGCAATCGGAGCATTTCGTCTCAATCCGGCAGCGCTGACGTGCTGGAGGCCATGGGCTATCCCATTCATCAAACGCCGGAAGAGATACAGAAAAACGTTGAAACAACAGGTTTTGGATTTTGTTTTGCGCCTGATTACCATCCAGTGCTGAAGAAGGTCGATTCAGTGCGCAAAGCTCTTGGATTTCCTACTCTTTTTAATTTGATCGGACCTTTGCTTAATCCAGCTGGCACTGAGCATTTGCAGATTGGAGTCTACTTGCCTGAATTTGCAGCGCTTTTAGCAGAAGTTTTGTATCGGCTGGGAACCAAACGTTCCCTTGTTTACTCGGGCCATGGGATAGATGAGCTTAGCTGTCTAGGGCCGACGGATGCTATTTTAGTGACGGAAAAGGGTCTTGAAATGTTGACGATCGATCCGGAAAAACTGGGTCTGAAAAAATGTACATTAAAAGATTTAGCAGGTGCAGATGCGATCACCAACGCTCGGCTGCTAAATAATCCTCCAGACGGGCTTAGAGATACGCTGCTTCTCAATGCAGGAGTAGCTCTTTTTCTTTATGGCTTGGTCTCTTCGATTGAAGAGGGGATCTGGCTAGCTAGACGAAAATTAAAAAGGAGTTTGAAAGAGGCTATTAAGAGGAGCTCAGGCGCGCTCATTGCTGAGATCAAAAGAGCTTCTCCTTCGAAAGGAAAGATCGGCGATATTCCAGATCCTGCCCAAAGAGCTCTTTTTTATGAATCGAATGGCGCTCGGGCGATCTCGGTTTTGACATCGGATCGATTTGAAGGGAGCTTAGTCGATTTAGATGTTGTGAAAAATGTGGTTTCGATTCCTGTTTTAAGAAAGGATTTTGTGACAAATTTTGATCAATTGTTAGAGAGCGATGCAGATGCTGTTCTTTTGATCGTGGCCAATTTAGGGGAAAGGACAAAAGAGATGCTTGATTTTGCGAAAAAGCTTGGATTAGAGGCCATTGTTGAAGTGCATAATCGAGAAGAGCTTGACATCGCCCTTTCTTCTGGCGCTGAAATGATCGGGGTGAACCAGAGGAATTTAAAGGATTTTACTATGCACCCAGAGGTGTATGGACTCATTAGCGAGATCCCTTCACATATTGTTAAAATTGCTGAGTCGGGGGTCCGAAATAGCTCAGACGCTCAGAGACTTTTTGACTTAGGCTACGATGCGATTTTAGTGGGCGAGGCGCTGACATTAAACCCTTTATTGTGTGGAGAATTATGTTTATTAAAATCTGTGGTGTAATGGATCCGGAAACGGCTAGGTTTGCCGTGCAGCAAGGGGCTGATTATATTGGTCTTCTTTTTTCTCCTCTATCGAAGCGTGCGATTGATCTTGAGCAGGCCCAAAAAATTGTGTCGGCTGTAAGAGCTGCCGGCGGCCGGCCTGTCGCTGTATTTGTGGATGAGACATTGGGACAGATGGAGGCCGTGATCAAAACGCTTGCCTTAGATATCGTGCAGCTTCATGGCGATAGGCCCAAAAGCTGCTGCGATGATCTCCATGTGCAAAAGATTTATGTGGCCGATGGAAGGCCTTTGCCTTCTTCGCTTGATCCCATAAGAGATTTTCTTTTGTTTGAAAACTCCTTTCAAGATCCTCAGCAGTTTCGCTTTTTTATTGCGGGAGGCCTCGATGCCAATAATATTCAACAAGCGATCCATCGATATAAGCCCCATGGGGTCGATGCTTCTCGAGGCGTTAGAGAAAAAGAGGGGATCGCTTCTTTTATTCAACGATCGCGTCCTGGCCGTTTTGGTGGATTTGGGGGGATGTATGTGCCAGAGCTCTTGGTGCAGCCCTTGAAAGAATTGGAAAAAGCTTTTCAAGATCTTTCTATCGAAAAGGAACTTTTAGAACTTTTGCATCATTATGCAGGAAGGCCGACTGCTATTACTGAAATTCCTCGTTTTGCAAGCGCAATCAATGGGCCTCGTATTTTTTTAAAACGGGAAGATCTTTTGCATACCGGAGCTCATAAAATCAATAACGCTCTAGGGCAGTGCCTTTTGGCAAAAAAGATGGGAAAAACAAGAGTGATCGGCGAGACAGGAGCGGGCCAGCATGGCCTTGCCACGGCGACGGCTTGTGCTTTACTCGGTCTTGAATGTGTCATTTACATGGGCCAAAAGGACATCGAGCGGCAAGCTTCCAATGTGTATAAAATCAAGCTTCTTGGCGCTCAGGTCGTGCCGGTTGTCAATGGATCGGCTACGCTCAAAGACGCTGTTAATGAGGCGTTGCGGGATTGGGCGGCAAGTTATGAGACAACCCATTATTGTCTCGGTTCGGCTTTAGGACCCCACCCTTTTCCAACAATCGTTGCAAGTTTTCAAAAGGTCATCGGAGAGGAAGCAAAAGCGCAGATGAAAAACCTTATTGGCCGAGGCCCTGATCTTTGCGTTGCCTGCGTCGGAGGCGGGTCTAATGCAATCGGTTTGTTTTCCGCTTTTTCAGATGAGCCTCATGTGCGCCTCATTGGCGTGGAAGCAGCTGGCGCCGCTCGATTCCAGCATGGCAGTCCAGGAATACTGCACGGAAGTTTTTCTTTTCTGCTGCAGGATGAACATGGCCAGGTGTTAGAGACGCATTCGATTTCAGCAGGATTAGATTATCCGAGCGTAGGTCCGCAGCATGCTGCTTTCCATAAGTCAAAGAGGGTCTCTTATGAGATCTGCTCCGATGAAGAAGCTCTTGCTGCTTTTCAATTGCTTTCGAGAACGGAAGGAATTATTCCGGCTCTCGAATCATCTCACGGGTTAGGTTATTTGAGCCGTATAGCCGATACATTGGCTAAAGAATCAGTTGTATTAGTGAACCTTTCAGGAAGAGGAGATAAAGATGTCGCGCATATCGCAAGCCTTTGCAAATAGAAAGGCATTTATCGGTTACTTGACGGCCGGAGATGCCGACAAATGCCGTTTTTTGTCTCTTATAGAGATGGGTGTAAATATTTTGGAAATCGGCATTCCTTTTTCAGATCCAATTGCTGATGGCCCTGTCATTCAAAAAGCGATGCAAAGGGCGCTTGATGCTAATACAACGCCTCAAAAGGTGCTTCGCTTGGTCGAAGAGCTGCGCCAAGAAACAGACGTAGCTCTCATTTTATTTTCCTATTTTAATCCGATTCAAAAAGATTTGGGAAAATTTTTGTTTCAGGCCAAACAATCAGGTGCAGATGGGATCTTGATTGTCGATCTGCCTTTGGAAGAATCTGCTTCTTATCGGCTTTTATGTAAAACACTTGGTCTTTGCCCCGTTTTTCTCGTGGCTCCCTCCACGCCGGTGGAGCGGATCCAAGAGATTAGCTCTGCATCAGAGGAGTTTATCTATTATGCGTGCCGAAAAGGGACTACGGGAGCTAAATGCTCCCTCCCTGATGATCTTGAACAAAAAGTGGCCGAGATCCGCGCTCGAACACATTTGCCCATCGCAGTGGGTTTTGGGATATCTTCAAGAGAAACTGCCGATGCTGTGTTAAAAATTGCCGACGGATTTGTCGTTGGTTCTCATTTTGTAGAAGGAAATAGTTTATGATTTTAGAATTAACACCCCAAGCAGATCAGCTCGCTTTGATGGACCGCTTAGAGCAGATGGGATTTCAGGTTGTTCCTCAAGGCCATAGTCGCCTCAGCGTTGTCAGAGGGGTTGACAAACTTGTCCAATCTGAATTATTTACAGCTTTGCCTGGCGTCCATGCAGTTTTGCCTTTGAAAGAAAAATTCAAGTTGGTGAGTAAGGCTGCTCAAGAAAAAACGATGATCGAAATTAAAGGAAAGCAGATCGGTGGCAAAGATCTTTTTATCATCGCGGGCCCTTGCTCGATCGAATCCAAAAAGCAGATGCAGCTCTCTGCAGCCATTGCTAGCCAGCATGGAGCCCATTCTTTGCGCGGCGGAGCTTTTAAACCGCGCACCTCCCCTAATGAATTTCAAGGTCTCGGAGAGGAGGGGCTCAAAATTTTACAAGATGCGGGAGCTGAATATAATCTTGTCACGATTTCAGAGGTCATGGACGCCTCTCAGATCGATCTTGTAGCCGGCTACATCGATATTTTGCAAATCGGAGCCAGAAACATGCATAATTTTTCTCTCTTAAAAGAACTAGGCCGTGTAAGCAATCCCATCTTATTAAAAAGAGGTTTTGCTGCAACGTACCAAGATCTTCTCCTCGCTGCAGAATACATTATGAGCGCCGGCAACTCCCGGGTCATTTTATGCGAAAGGGGTATCCGCACTTTTGAAACCTACACAAGAAATACGCTTGATCTCAACGCTGTTCCAGCCCTAAAAGAGCTCACCCATCTCCCCATCCTGGTTGATCCAAGTCATGGCACAGGCCATCGGTTTATGGTCCCTCCCATGGCGAGGGCTGCGATAGCGGCTGGGGCCGACGGTCTTGCAATAGAAATCCACCCCGATCCAGACAAGGCTTTCACTGACGCTGCCCAGACTATTGATTTTACTGTATTTGCGGAAATGATGAGAGAAGTGAACGCGATTCATAAGTGTTTGATTATGTGAGTGATGCGCAAATCTCTTCTAACCCGTAAAGTAGCATCTCTTTATATCTTAATTTAATTTGCCTTATTCTATTTAAATTAATTGTTTGATTTAATGCTTATTTTGTTTTAAAATAGTTGTTAAATAATAAAAATGAGGTAATTATGGCTTCGAGTGTGTCGTTTTCAGGAAATAAATTTGCGGAGGCGGGTACTTCTAGTGAAACGAGGAAAAGTAATCGGACCTTATCTATTCCTAAGAAATTTGAAGGATTTGAGATGATTTCAACATCCTCTTCTGAAGAGAAGAAAAGAAAGCGATCGATTTCGCCTGAATCCAGTGTTGAACCAGGTAAAAAAAGAAAAGTGAAGCAGGTGTTTTTTGGGCAATTTGATGTAGGGTCTTCTGTCTCTTATACGAGATCGGTGAAAGTCGATCCAAGTTGTGAAGAAGCTTTAGCTAAAGCTTGGGAAGAGCATATAAAGAGCCGAGCTCCTTCCTCTTATGATACGAAAGAAGAGAAGAAATATATTGCATGCATTGAAGCAGCTGTTGAAGATGGAAGCGATTTATATCCTCAAAATTATGAAATCAAAAAAAGTAAAAACCCTTTTGCCGGAAACGGTCTTTTTGCGAAGGAAGATGGAAAGGGATATAAAAAAAATGATGTGATCGATATTTATGGAGGCAGGCTTACTTTTGTAGAAAACGTTGAAGACCAAGAATACGCTTTTGAATGGCCTGATACAGCCTTTACTGCTTTTGCTCTCGATGGAAAAACAGAAGGGAATGCGCTTCGTTTTATGAATCATGCTTCTCCTAAAAAAGCTAACGTTTCTTCAGTAGAATTTTTTTATAAGGGAATGCCGTACGTTATTTTCATTGCTGATAAAAGAATCTCTCCAGGGGAAGAGCTTTGTTATGATTACGGACCTGAGTACTGGAAGAAAAAAGGCGTTGAGCCGAAATAATTCTTCTATGCATCATCGATTGTTTGGAGAGTAGCGGGGAAACTTTCTATTTCGGGAGTTTGCTCTTTGATTAACTCGATCGCTTTCCAGCGGCCCCATTTGAATCGGATCCAATAGATGCCAAATAGAAGTGCGCTGTAAAGGGCCGCTAGCGCCCAAGCATATTCCACAGAACGTCCGCTTTGAGTAACGAAGAAATAAACGGGCGTTAAAAGTAAAAACCAAACTGAAAGGGAGCCGGCCAGGAAAAGAAATAGCGTGTCTCCCGCTGCGACAAGAAGACCTGATAATAGCCAACGAACTCCTTCAAAAAATAGATAGAAGAACGAAAAGATTAAACACGTTTTGAGCGCTCCTTGAAAAGCAGGATCAATGGATGTGGAAGAGCCGTTTTCCAAAAAGAGAAGACGGACTGTATCATCCGGATCGAGAACAAGAAAAACACCCACGGCAAGATTGAAAAAAAGGAGTAGAAAAACGCCAGATCTAAGCACTTTGCTGACAATCTCCTTTTTTCCCGCGCCAATCAAATTGCCCGCGATAGCGGCCGCTCCTCGACTCAGTCCATCATAAAAGAAAGAGAGAAGAATAATCATGCTTTGGCAAATGCTTGAAATCGTAATATGTATCTCGCCGAGGGTTGTCATAAGCCAATAAAAAATAGCCCAGCCAAAGACTTCTAAACTGCAAAAAACGCCCTGAGGAAATCCCACCTTGCAGCATTTTTTAAGTTCCGGCCAATTGATTTGATAACAGCCCGTGCCAAACTCTATTCTGTTTTTTTTGCGTAAAAAAATAAAAATCAAAATCGTCGCTTCGAAAGTATAGCCAAAGCAAGTAGCGATCGCAGCTCCTCGAATCCCCATCTCAGGAATCCAACCTGGTATGCCAAAAATTAACGCCCAATCCAGTACGATATTAATCATATTTGCGCCAATCGCCAGCCATACCAACATCTTGGTCTTGCCCCTTCCGATAAAAAAGCCGGAAAGTGTTGTCATCAGTGCGTAGCTAGGCCCAAAAAACATAAGCCACCGAAACATCTCTACTTCTAAGTCTCCGTAGAGATTATTTTGAAAAAAAAGAGGTGCGCCCCAAATCCCAAGCGGAATAAAAAAGATAAGAGAAAACAGAGAAACCCAAATCATCTGCCAGACAGGTATGCCAAGCCGCTGATACTGTTTGGCTCCGTTATACTGGGCTACAAAAATCTCCGACATGGCCGTCAGCATCCCCACGCCCACCATTAAAGCCCAAGCCAGAGTCCCAGATGTAACAGCAGCATTCAAACAAGGCAAGGAATAGCGAGCCAAAAAGATACGGTCAGTAAAGATCATAAATAAAGAGGCTAACATCGAAATCATCAGTGGCATAGAGATCGACCAAAGCTCTCTAATACTTCCCTCCGGATAGCGTGTAAGCGACTGAGATTGTTTCATAGTTTTTTTAATGTAATGCGATGTCTAATTGATTTGATGGGCTTATTCTATTTAACATACCATAAATTCATATAAAAATCCAACTTTCTGATTTCAAACGAGTTGCGGAAGTTCTCGAGAGGGTGGGTTTCTATGGGGCCCAGCCTTGAACCTCCGTTATACTGCTTGCGACTTAAGAATGATTGAGATTAATTCTCTTAATTCAGTATGGATAAATTATGAGACGTAAACGTTTTATTAATCCTCATATTGTCGATTCGAAAAGGAATTTTTGGCAGGTCCTTCGTTGGAGGGCTGGGCTCTATAAAGAGCCAATTCATCCGCCTCCCGCCGATTTTATCTATCCTTTCGTGGCTCCGAAGCTCGATCTTACAAAACCTTCTGTGGTTTGGATGGGGCATTGCACGTTTTTATTGGAAGTGGATTCATTAGTGATTTTAACCGATCCCATTTGGAGCGATTATTGTGCCCCAGTCAACATTCCTGGGCTCAAACGGCTCCACGATGTACCGATGGCCTTATCGGATATTCCCATCGTCGACGTTGTCTTGCTCAGCCACAATCACTATGATCATTTAGATACCGCGACTGTGATGTATTTGCATCGTCTTCATCCTCACATTCTTTGGGTAATTCCTTCCAAGCTCACACCTTGGTTTAAAAAACGGGGCATTACGCGGGTCGCCGAACTCTCTTGGTGGCAAGTTCATAACGATCCGGCTTTTCAGATCACTGCTGTTCCTGCTCAACACTATTCAGGCCGGACTCTTTGGGATCAAAATAAAACGCACTGGAATGGATATGTCTTCGAATCAAAAGCTTCTGGCAAACGATTTTACTTCACAGGCGATACAGGCTATAACCCCGTCGGATTTAAAGAAATCGGACAGCAGTGGCCCTATATGGATCTCAGCCTCATTCCGATCGGCACCTACATCCCGATCGATTTCATGAGCCCTGTTCATTGCAGCCCCTATGACGGCGTCGAAATCCATCAAGACGTCTCATCCCGCCTAAGCATCGGCATGCATTGGAAAACTTTCCGCCTCTCCGACGAACCCCTCAACCGCCCTCCGTATGATCTCTTCTTAGCTCTACAAAAAAAAGGTCTCTCTCCTGTTAGCTTTTTACCTTTAGATCCCGGTTGCTACGTAAATTGGTAGTCATCTTTTCTTTCGGGGCGCTGCCCCAAACCCCGCCAAAGGACTTCGTCCTCAGAACAACTATTTGATTTATGATAAAAAAAACAAGTTTCCAAAGGACGAAGTCCTTTGGCGGGGTTTGGGGCAGTGCCCCGATGAAAGGGCGCGAACACTTTAAGCATCAGGCGGGAGAATGTGCCAATTGGGGTTTTTGAATCGGTAGATGAGATACGGGATGAGGCTCATGAAGAAGAGACCTGAAAGGAGGAATCCTTCATAGATGTAAAGGTTGTCGATGGGGAGTTGGCTTGGGGGGATGAAGCCAACGAAAAAAGCGATGGTCGAGCTGATGGCTCCAAGAGAGCCTACGAACCAGATACCGGGCATTTTGTAGGGGATGCGATAGGCTCGTTCAACGTGGGCGTGGCTGTAGCGGAGTTTGATAGCGGCTAGGAACATGAGGACGTACATGACGAGGTAGAGTTGGGTGGACATCACGCTAAGGATCCAAAAGGCGCTGCTGGCAGAGGGCATGAAGAGGAAAGCGAGTGAGGCAAGAGTGACGACGATGGCTTGGAAGAGGAGGAGATTTGAGGGCATGCCGTGTGCGTTGAGCTTTTGGAAATAAGGAGGAAGGTCTCCGTGTTTTGAGGTAGCGTGCAGAGCTCTTACAGGCCCAATGATCCAAGCATTGAGCTCGCCGACAGCGCCCCAGACGATCATGATAGCGAGGGGAACGATGAGCCAGTTGAGATTGAAGTGGCCTAAGAAAAGGTGGAACGCTTCCATGAGGCCAGCAACGAGGCTGATGTCTTGATGCGGCACCATGACGGCAATTGAAAGAGCTCCGAGCACGTAGAGAAGGAGAGAAAGTCCACCGGCGAGGAGAACGGCTCTGGGGAAAGTTTTTTGGGGATTTTGCACCTCTCGGGCGTGCGCGGCAGAGACCTCGAGTCCTCCAAACGCGAGAAAAAGACCAGTGACAAAAACGAGGTCTTGGATATGGGAGGAGGTTGCCGACTCTTTAAGGAAAGGGAAGAGAGCTGGAAGGGAAAACTCAAGCTGGAGAGGTTGGTCGCTGAAAAGCCAAAGGGAGCCTAGGACGATGAGAAGAGCGCCTGGGAAGATAGTGCCTGCGATGACGCCGAGGACGCTGAACCAGCTGGACGTCTTGAGTCCAAAGTAATTAAAGAAGGTAAATCCCCAAAAACCGCCGAGGATGATCGAGATGAGAAAGATCTTATTTTCAGCAAGCGAAGGATTGATCATGTAGGCGATCGTTGTGGCTGAAAAAGAGAGAATAGCGGGAAACCACGTGACATTGTGAATCCATTGCATCCAAACAGCGAAAAATCCCCAGCCAGGGCCGAACGCTTCTCTCACCCAAATGTAAACGCCGCCTGTTCTTGTCCAGCCGGTTGCTAGTTCCGCTGAAATGAGGGCGGCTGGAAATAAAAAAAGGAAGGCAACAAGGAAATAGAAGAAAGCCGATGCATAACCATACTGGGCGACGAGAGGTAAATTTCTGAGCGATGTCATGACAGATAAATTTAGCATCGCAAGTAAAAATACATTTAAAAATCGACGCGGGGCAGTAGATGTTTCCATATGTTCCTAAAGGATGGTTGAAGTTTTGTTCGCCTGTAAAAAGTTTTTTTTGTTATACAACCTCTAAGTGAGAGGAAAGAGGTGTGCATGGCCCAAGAGAAACAGAATATCCAAATTCCAGATTTAAAAGGAAAAAATATTGAAGAATTTTTAAAGGAAATTGAAGCAAACTGCATGATAGACGATCATGGAGATGCTTTAATTGGCGATAGGAAGAAAAAAACTATAGCGTTTGTGACTCAAGAATCGGTTATAGAGTGAGATTAAAAGCAGTCAATAAGGGCATTTATGAGCGATAAACTAACGATTAACCATCTCTCTAGAATTGAAGCGGAAAGACGTTTAGATAAGCAGCCTGTAGGGACGTTTATCCTACGTGAAGGAGATGAGCTGAACCAGCGGATCACTGCGGCTTTGGCCCAGGGAAACCATGAAGTATTGCAAAGCTGTATTTTGACAGTCGTTGAACCAGATCAAAAAATTTCAGAAAGGTTTATTGTGCATACGCCTAAAGGGTGGACGATCTATCAGGACAATCCTGACTTGCATGACGCTCAGTATCATTTCTATCGAACAATGAACGAGCTTTTGCGAAGTATTGAAAGCGTTGCGAAAAGACCCCTGAATCTCTAGAACTAATCGGTAAGATTTTGGCGTCTTGTAAAATTGTCTTTCTGAGATGAATTTATTAGTTCTTTTTCCACTTGCTTATTTGAAGCAGCAAATAGCATAGCATGCCTCCAGATAGAGCAGCTAAAATAGCAAGGAATGGTTTTTCTGTTTTGAGATAGCGGACTAAAAAAACAGTGGTAAAAGTTGATGTGAGCAGCGTCGCTGAGTAGAGTCCTGTTTTTTTTCGGTAGAATAGAGCGATTGAAGAAAGAAAGAGAAGGAATCCAAGGCCAATGCCCGCATAGAGTGATACCATGCTCCCTTTTTGGTAGCCTAAAAGACCGCATCCTATAAGAATAAGGCTATAAATGAGCGTAGCAAAACAGACGTGTTTGTTCATTGGATTTTCCTTAAAATCAGTTCGTTGACGATTGCAGGAGAAGCTTTTCCTTTCGTTAGCTTCATGACCTGGCCCACGAGGAATGCAAGAGCTTTCTCTCTTCCCGCTTTATAGTCGGCTATTGATTGAGGGTTGGCGGATAGCACTTCATCGACTAAAGGCTCTATTTCAGAAGAGTTTGTTACAGGCAGATAATCGGGATTTTTTTTCACAATTGTTTCTGGATCAAGACCTGGAGAAGCAACCATATCATCAGCAACTTGTTTTGCAATGCGTCCTGTGATGAGCTGAGTATCGATCATCGTCAAAAGTTTAGCCACATGAGCTGGAGGAATGCCTATAGAAAGAAGCGTTTGGCCGCTTTCTTTGAGCCGGCCTGTGAATTCCACTGTGATCCAATTGCATAATTGGCGTGCATGGGGATAGATTTTAAGGGTCTCTTCAAAATAGTCGCAAAGAGGTTTGTCATTGATCAGCAAAGAGGCTGAGTAGGGAGTGAGTCCCAGCTTTTCTAAATAACGGTGATATCGATCTTGTGGTAGTTCTGGTAAAGTGCTGCGGATCTCATCTAGGTAGGACTGGCTTAATACAACAGGAACCAAATCGGGCTCAGGAAAATAGCGGTAATCGTCAGCGCTCTCTTTTCTGCGCATCAAAATTGTCTCTTTGCGTTCGGGGTCCCAGCGATAAGTGCCTGGAATAATTACTTCCTCGGGTGGACGGTTGGGATCTTTTAAATAAAGAGCAACTTGCATTTATGTTTACGATTCGACCGCAGCCTCGAGAAAGCTAAAGGAGTTCATGTTCTTGATTTCGATCCGTGGCCTTAATTCAGAAGAACCTTTCGGCCTTACTGAAATATTAACATCAATGCGAAGGCTCCCTTCTTCCATGTTGCCATCAGAGGCATCGAGATAGAGCATAATGGCTCGAATAGCAGATGCATAAGCGGAGGCTTCTTTAGCTGAATGGATGCAAGGTTCGGAGACAATTTCGATTAAAGGCGCTCCCGCACGGTTAAAATCGACGCCCGCGAACGTAGTAAAATGTTTAAGCATTCCCGCGTCATCTTCTAAATGCGCCCGATTGACTTGGAAAGTTTTTGGAGTTCCCTCGACATAGGCCGTTACAGTTCCTCCAACGACAATAGGACGTTCAAACTGGGTGATTTGAAAATTTCTTGGACAGTCTGGGTAAAAGTAGGACTTGCGGTCAAATTTACTAATAAGAGAAACGTTGGCCCCAATAGATAGACCGAATTGGACCGCTTTACGAACAGCCTCTTTATTTAAAATAGGAAGAGCCCCAGGCTGAGCGGTGCAGACAACTGAAATGTTGGTGTTAGGCTCGTCTCCAAAGTGATTAGCTGCAGAGCTGAACAATTTGGACTTGGTGTTCAATTGCACATGGATCTCAAGACCGATAACAGGTTCCCAAAGTTCATAGGGGAGGTTTTTCATGACGTTAATCCATCAAATAAAGGGGGGATTTTTTTTGTAAATTGCGTCGCCTGTTCAAAGGCGTGGGCATACTGGATCAAAGGAACATCGCACATTTGCGGGCCAATGAGCTGCAGTCCGAGCGGCATTTGGCGTGAGTCGAACCCCGATGGAACGCTGATCGCTGGAAGGCCTGCCAGGTTGGCAGGAATTGTGAAAATATCTTGCAAATACATTTCTAAAGGATCGTTGATCGATTGAAGCGGAAAGGCAGATGAGGGAGCTACGGGCATGGCGACCGCATCGCAGGAAGCGAAGGCTTGGTCAAATGAGTCGATGATCAACGTTCTGACTTTTTGCGCTTTTTTATAAAAAGCGTCTTGATAGCCTGCAGATAAAACATAAGTTCCTAGCATGATCCGCTTTTTTACCTCTCTGCCAAACCCCTCTTTTCGAGACAGTTCATAGACTTCATCTAACGTTTTAGCGTCTTTAGCCGTGCTGCCGTAGCGGCTGCCGTCGAAGCTCGCTAAATTCGTCGATGCATCAGCCGTGGCCAAAATGTAATAGACGGCGATGGAGTACTTTAGGATGTCGAGGTTGATATCGACCGTCGTTGCTCCAAGTGAACGGAGGACTTGCAGATTCTCCTCGAAATGGGCCTTTGCCTCAGGCTTTAAGTTTTCCAGAAAGTGTCTGGGAATTCCAATCTTGATGTCTTTTAGATTTTTACCTAGATGATATGACTCGGCCGGCAAATCCAAACTGGTTGAATCGAGAGGGCAGTGGCGTCCTATGCTCTCCATAGCAAGAGCAATATCTTCTACGCTTGTCGCAAAAGGACCGATCTGGTCGAGGGAGGAGCCAAAGGCGACGAGCCCGTAGCGCGATACGCGGCCGTAAGTAGGTTTATATCCGACCACTCCGCAAAAACCGGCGGGCTGGCGAATAGACCCTCCTGTATCGCTCCCTGTCGCGATCAAGGAAAGGCGGGCAGAAACAGCAGCGGCCGAGCCTCCAGAGGAGCCTCCCGGTGTACAGTTTAGGTCCCAAGGGTTGTGGGCCTTAAAATAAGCCGAATGTTCGTTGGAAGAGCCCATAGCGAACTCGTCGAGGTTTGTTTTTCCTGTAATTAGAGCATCTTCTTCCTCTAGCAAGCGGACGGCTGTGGCTTCGAATGGAGCTCGGTAGTTATGAAGAAATTTTGATCCGCATGAAGTGATCTCTTGAGCAATGTGCATATTGTCTTTAATCGCGACGGGGACCGCGGCCAGCCTGCCGAGATGTTTATTGTGGGCTCTTTTTCGATCCAAGGCCTCAGCTTTCAACAGCATTCGAGGCCCTAAAATTGACAGGAAGGCGCCTAGCTGTTGGTTGTGCTTTTCGATCCGTTTTAGGAAGTACTCGGCGATCGCGACTGCGGTGTACTCCCCCTTTACGAAGGATTCTCGGATTTGGGCTGCTGAAAAATGGTGCAAAGGGGTCTGGGTCATGGGGTTTTCATTACGGGTGGAACGCGGATCATTCCCCCGATTTGGTCTGGGGCGTTGTGTAAAAATTCTTCTCGGGGAAGGGGCGGCTTCGGCTCGTCTTCGCGCATAAGGTTTTTTAGCATCGACTGCAAAACGTAATCGCAAGGGGCTACGCCAGTTGTGTCCACTTCTTTCAACTGTTCCACATAATCGAGAACGCGGCTCAGCGAATGGAGGATATCTTGGTCTTCTTCAGGGGTGCAGCTCATGCGGCACAGACGCTTAAGATTTTCAAGCGTTTGATTATCAAACTGTGACATATTCATCCGTAAAAACTCACCCAACATAGCATGTAAGACGAGTGAAGTCAAGGAGCTAGTATTTGTCATGGACAACCTTTAAAAATTATATTAGGATGGGGTTATAAGAATCGGGCTATTATCGGCCCAATCAGGAGGGATTTCATGAAGGTAGTTAAAGGTATCACTAAGCTTTTAGTCATCGTTGGCGCGTTGAATTGGGGGCTCGTGGGTTTTTTTCAATATGATGTGGTAGCTGATCTTTTCGGCGGAGTGTCATCGATGGGCGCTCGAATAGTTTATGCTTTGGTTGGTTTGGCCGGTCTTTACAAATTAGGTTGTTTCTGCTGCTGCCGCAATAAAAACTGCGGTTCCGGATGCTCGAACTGCGGTCCTAGCAGCAACTGTTGCAATAAAAAACATCAGCAGTAAGCTGAAATTTTTGAATTGCTAATCATATAGCGCAAGGCATTATAGCACCCGTAACTGAACAATCGATCCTTGCAAAGTGGGTTGCATTGAGTAATCCTAGTCCGTTTAGCGAGGATCGATTTTTGATTCATGGGCGTTGTAGTGCCCTGTGTTATTTTTACTTCTTCAAAAAAAAGTAATTTTTTTTTATAGTGGGGAAATGCGTTTTTTTTCACTCCTTCTCACCTCCGCTCTCTTTTGTCAAACGGCTCTTTTTGCTGATGAAGAAAGATCTTATACCTATTGGGATGTCCATCCTTTGCATGTAGCAGGGAATGCAATTTTTTTAGGCAGCGCGTCTTTGAGCGAAACGCCTTATGGGGGCGATTTAGTCTTTAACAAAGAAGCAGCATCTTGTCATTTATTGGTTCCGATCAACGAAAAAAATTTTTTTATTCCCCGCGTCGAATGGGCGACATTCGAAATGAATTGGGACCATAATCCAAAGTTCGAGGCGACTCGGTTTAACTATCTTCAGTTTGCCCTCACATTCTTTACGAACCAATTGGATCAATGGCGTTGGATCCTGCGGAGCGACTACAACATGGATACGGACCATTTCGGCGATTCCCGCTACGGCCTGTTTTCCGCTCTGATTTGGGGTGCTTATGAAATTTGGCCCGATTGGCATTATCACGTGGGTGCTTATGCCTACAGCGGTATGGAGGGCTCTCAGGTCTATCCTTTGATTGGATTGGACTATACTTGGGGGGAAAATTGGCTTCTTTTGTTCATTTTTCCCATCGATTACATGTTGAAATATAAGTTCAATGAAAATTGGAGCTTAGCTTTAAAAGGGAGACCTTTGAAGGAACGATTCCGGACAGGCGTTCATCAGACCCAGCCTCGCTCGATTTTTAGCTACTCTTCGATCGGAACTGAGTTGAATCTTCGCTATGAAGTGTTTTTACGAGTGGAAGCAGAAATTTTCGGCGGCTGCAACTTTGGCGGCAATTTTTATATCAAAGACCAGTGGGGACATAACTCTCTTTACAGCGAAGTGGGCTTTTCCCCTTACGGCGGCGCTAATCTAAACTATGGCTTTTAAGAGCGCTCCTGGGGCTTATGCCGTTGTGACTTAAGAATCGGTAGTTAGCCGGAATTGAAAGCTGTTAAAAATAGATCGCTGCAAAGTAGGGTATTATTGTTCAATACACCCCACTTTGCAGGGATCAATTTTTAGCTGTTTGAACCTGACCAGTAGCAGATTCTTGAGTCGCGAATAGTGTAAAGTTAAGGAGAAACTGGTTCTTGGCTTTTTTCTCCGCTTAGTTCGAACGATTTTGAAAAGCGGTTGAAAATTTTTTCATTCAAATTCTCTTTTTTTCCTTCCATTGCGATAAGATAGAGCTTGTTGCCGATCATGAAAGCAAGGCCCCGGAAATAATTTGATTTGCTGTGTACTAGGAAATCGATGCCTGGAGTCCCTTGCAGCTCGATGACTTTAGCAAAGGTGAGTTTGTTGTCGGCGTTATGTCCAATAATTCCATTGAGCAGCCCTTCTAAACCAGTTAGCTCATTGCCTTTTGTGATGGGCATTGGATATTGAGCAATCAGTAGCAAGCAGACCCCCTTATCTTCAAATGGGGCCAAATAAACATCGTAGTGGAGGCGGAGGCCGTCATCTGAAATTTGAAAAGACTGCTGCACCATTTGAGGTCGAGCAGGAAAATGAATCCGGCAATCTCCTGTGCGGGAAATCATCAAATTCCAAGCGCTCCCTTCGTCGGCATGGATCTGGTTTTGTGTTAAAAAATGAATGGCCAACAAAGAGAAGACCAAAAACCAAATCCCTAATTTTTTTATGAGCGAGCGATTCATGGTTTTTCTCCTACTTTGCCGGATTGAATAGTTGAATAGCCAAGCCCCAAATGACCCAGCTTACCGCAAACATAAGGATGGAAGCGGTGATCACATTAAAGATAGCTCTTAAAATGGAGTAGTTTTGTACTTCAGCGAGAGCGTTTAAATAAATCACTAAAGACCAAATAGCTACAGCCAGTCGAACAGTCAAAATGAAAAAGAGAAAAAACGTCATCGGTTCGCTGAGCTGCTCATTGCCAGCGTTTAACATGAACAGATGTCCGCCAAAAAGAGCTGCCAATGCGATCCATGAAAGGATATTTAAGACAAATGGTACGCAAGACCATACATAGGCCGCTCTAACGGTTTGAAAAGTTCCTGACCCTTTAAATCCTTTGCCGATCCAATAAACAGCTGTGCTCCAAATAGATAAGAAAGCGTACCCCCAAAAGGGCGATAAAATAGCGGCAAAAAGAAAAATGGCTAGCGGAGAAAAATTTTGCCCGAGAGCCAATGTTTGTGCATTGTTTAGCAAGGAACCAAATCCATAGATGGCTGCTAGCAGCCAAAGAGAGCGATTGGGATTTTCATGGATAATTCTCCGGATCGTCGCTCTCGGACGGGTCCAAATCTCTAGCCATGGGTTAAAGTGTGTTTCCATTCTATTTCTCAATGTTAAGAAGGACTTGATTTCTGCGCCCTTAAGCTAATTGTAGAAATAAATAAATAATTTTTACAATTTAATTAAAAAATTATTTGGAAGTCAATGAAAGGGAAATGGATAGAAACCTTGCAACAAGCATAATTAAAAAGATGATTACTAAGTAAAGGATCCAAGAGGTAAAGATATTGAGCAGAGATTTCAGAAGGCTAAAATGGTGCACTTCTCGAATAGCTTGGACAAATAGGATTAAAGTCCAGATTTCTAGCAGAAACAGGGTTGTATGGATAACAGGGGCAAGAGTACCCGGGCCATGCTGAATAAACATTTCCTCGGGCTGCTGGAAAAATAAAAAAACCCATAAAACGAAAGCAGCGCTCATAGGTAGCCTTGACCAAGCAAGAGCTGCCCTTACATGGGAAGCGGGCGCATCCCCTCCGAGCCATCGGCCAGTGCATTGTAGAAGCCAGCCATAAAACCAAACCCAAATGACTCCCAAAAGGGGCGCGAGAACAAGAGAGGGGATCAAAATGGCGTAGTAATGAACGGTCAACCCGAAAGACCAAAAATTCAGAAAGAAAAAGAGCGACTGCAGAATATAGATCCCGGAAAGCCAAAAAACTCCATATCGCGGGTCGGTTTGTACAACCCAGCGGATCGTTTCTCTTGGCCGGAGCCACATAGAGCGCCAAGGATTTATTGAGGACATGAAGGCTCGTCTTCTTCAAAGGCGAAATTGTCTAAGCCTTCATCTTCTTCATTAAATTCGAGCTCATACAGTTCAGACAGATCTTCTAAAACAACAATCTCATCATTATAGTCTGTGTTTTCCTCAATGATCTCCACCGAATCCATATGGGCCAAAAAAGGCAGCAAAAGAGCAAACATTAACATGATAACCTCAAGTTAGATGGTTGAGTAAATAATAATTTGAGATGCAGCTTTTCGTAAAGTCTATTTTTATTGGGACTCCGTCCCAAACCCTGCCAAAGGTCTATCGCCCTTTAAAATCCCCTTGTTTTTTTATGGAAAATAAAGGGATTTTAAAGGGCGACAGTCCTTTAACAGGGTTTGGGACGGAGTCCCAATTTTTATCCTATAACAATTGAGATTCTCTGGTAAAAATCTTCCGTTTACTCAAATTCATTGCAAATCCTCCGTTGCCTAAGACGTTAGCGCAAGTGATGATAGGATCGAAGAGGATATAGAGGGCCGTGATGAGGGAAAGCATCGTTGGATTGAACTGGAGATAGCGTTCGAGGATAGGAAGCATGACAAGGATTCCACCTCCCGGCACCGCGGCAACTGAGAATTTAGCGAGGACGAAGTAAACTGCAAAGATGAGATAGCTGAAGAAATCGGGCTGAGCAACGCCAAAGCTTTTGAGGATGGCAAAAGCAAAAATAGGGATGGCAAAGCAGTCTCCAATGAGATGGACGTTGACTGTTGCTGGGATGATGGAGCGAGCCAGGTCGGGATGGCGAGAATTTTTTTCTACGGCCAAAAGGGTCAGCGGCATGGCGGCTGCGCTGGACATACTTCCGAATCCTGCGAGAGCGGCGGGAAGCATGTTTTTAAAGCTTTGGAAAAATGATAGTTTGCCGTTTCTGGAGGCCAGCCAATAGATCAAACTGATATAAGCGAGCAAAGAACAGGCGGTGAGGGCGAAAATTTTTCCATAATTTTGAAGGATATGGCCGATCATCTTGTCATGAACCATTTTGATGAAAAATCCAGAAATGAAAAGGGGAATGGCATACAAAATACCCTTCAACAGCCAATTGACCCCTCGGTCGATCTGCGCAATGAAGAGGGGACTCCAGGAAGGTTTTAGCCTCCCTAAAAGAACTCCTGAGAAAAGCCCGGAGAGCAGGGCCCAGTCATTTCCTAAAAGTTTCGGAAAGGCAAAAGTCCAAGCTGGTATGAGTTCGCTTCCTTCCGAAGGAAAAGGCATAGATAGATCAAACTGATAAGCTGCTTGCCCGACTGAATAACTGATAAGGGTGGATAAAAAATTAGATGCGCATATGGCTGCTAACAAGACGGGGATAAGGCTAGAAGCTTTTTGAGAAAAACTCATCGTTGTTTTAAAGAGCAGGCCGAAAATAATGAAGGGAAGACAGAGTAGGATCGCTGATTTAATAGATAAACTAATCGCATACAGGATCGATTGGATATTGAGAGGAATGCAAGGGTTCAGTAGCCCTATGAACGCCATAAGGCTTAATAGAATAAAAGGCATTTTACGAAACATGTTTTTCTCCGTTTTTTTTTGAATTGATAATAAAAAAATAATAGAAAAATAAAAGGTTACCGGCTGAAGCCGGTCGTCCTGGTTGTTACGGAGAAGGTGATAGAGAAAAATGTGCTAAATAAAGACATAATCTCATTCTATCATCAAGAGCAGAATATAGAAAATAGATTTACACCATTCGTGACTTAAGAATCGGTTTCATTTTTTTCCTAGCATGCGGTTAAATTCGATCTTTTGTTCATCGGGGGTGAGCTTTTGAACCGTAGTCAGAGCTTCATGTTTAGAGACAAGAAAATGATGCGAGGCGCAGCGGGCCATCTGGACAAAGTGGGTGACGCAGATGATTTGTCGTTTTTGGGCGAGCATTTGAAGTTTTTCGCCGAGAATGCTTGCCGTCTGTCCGCCTACATTGCTATCGATTTCATCAAAGATCAGACAGGAACTTTGATCTTGTTCGGCCAAAATGGTTTTGATCGCTAAAAAAACTCTTGATAGCTCGCCTCCGCTCGCGCACTCTTCAAGCGGCTGGGGAGGGTAACCCGGATTGGCAGAAAAAAGAAAAGAGACCTCATCGCTTCCGTGAGAAGACATAGGAGTTGAGGCAAGAGAGACTTCGAATCGGGCGTGAGGAAGGTTAAGAGAGGGGAGTTCCTCTGTCACAGCGATCGAAAAACGAAAGGCGGCCTTTCTTCTTAAATCTCCGATTCTTTTAGCTTCTTCCAAATTGTGTTTTTGCACAGCTTTCATTTCTCCTTCGGTAGCTGTAATCGCCTCTTCTACGTTTGATAGTTTTTGGAGTTGCTTGGCGAGCTTTTCTTGCAAGAGGCGGACTTCAGAAAGAGAGCCGAACCGCTTTTTTAGTTTTTCTAAAACAGCGAGCCTCTCTTCCACCGCGAGAAGGCGCCTTGGGTCGGCTTCGAGCTGATCGATATAAGATCTAAGGAAAAAAGCGGCTTCCTCGAGCTCAAGGGCTGAACGTTTGATGTTTTCAGCGGGTTCCGCTAAGCGAGGATCGACAGTGGAAAGATGTTCTAAATTGTTCGCTGTCCGTTTAAGCAAAGCAATTAGTGGCTCTTCGTGATCATGCAATAAAGTAAGGGCAGAAGCGGCGGCAGATTCCAAAGCTTGGGCGTGGGTTAAAACGTTATGTTCTTCGGTCAGCTTTTCTTCTTCTTGATCTTGCAAGTTGACTTCTTCAAGGATTTTAATATCTTCTTGCGCTTTTTGTTCGTCTCGTTCGGATGTTTCTTTCAAAACAGTCAATTCTTTTAGCTGGGACGTCAGTTGCTTTTCTTTGTGAAAGGAAGCGCTAAACTTTTGCACCCGATCAGAGAGGCCGCCGAATAGATCGAGCCATTTTCTTTGGGCCTCTATGGAAGTTAGAGTCGAAGCGCTACCTTGATCAACGAGTTCGATAGCGCCTGAGGTGATTTTTTTTAGGTGTGTAAGAGAAATTTGTTGATCTTCAATAAAACAGCGGTTTTTTCCGGGACGATGGATTTCTATTCGAATTTAAAAAGG
>DAINNB010000003.1:7273-31990 GCA_036736085.1 Chlamydiales bacterium | reverse complement strand
ATGTTCTCTTGCAGTAGGATGAGAGCAGACGAGGGATTCGTGAATGACTCCATGCCATGTCCAGTTGAGGGCGTTGGTGACGAGGAAGGTTTTGAGGAATTCAGATGTTTTCCCTTGAGCTTTGATCGTGTAACAATCGCTTTGAAGGGAGCTGGCGTTAAAGGGAGAGGAGAAGAAAAGCCATTCATCGGCGTCGATGAAGAGAAGATAATCCCCTTTTTTTTGAGATGCTAGAAGAACTTCATTGCGATTGTAAGAAAAATCGACCCAAGGGCGTTCCAGAAGCTCTCCGGGGATGTTTTGAAGGCAGGCCAGGATTTTTTGCTGAGTTCCATCTGAAGAGCCTGTGTCGGCAATGACCCAATAGCTGATCATGTGCTTGAGTGAAAGAAGGCATCGTTCGATGATACGGCTCTCATTTTTTACGATCATATTAAGACAAATTGTTTTCATAGAGCCTCAGACAAAATCTTGATATTTTTTTGGATGATCTCTTGGGTCATTGCGGGCACTTTTGCATTTTTGGCTAACGCTTGATAATGAGAGAGGGATTCTTTTTGATTTCCGATCTGGAAGGATAGCTCTGCAAGCTTGAGATGAAGAAGGTAGTCGTAGACGGCATGCTGGATTTTTAGCGCTTGTTTAGGGATCGGCAGCTCAAAAGCTTCTTGGGCCACAAGATAGCCTAGGATGTAGCTTTCCATAAGTTGGAATTGAATTGCTAAACGGTACAAAGGTTCGGCGCGAGAAGGGTCGTATTGAAAAGCAGCTAAGAAACTATCGATGACAAGTTCTTGAGGTTTTTGCAAATCGCTTTGCAAGCAGCCGATGCTATAGAGAGACCAAAACATCTCTTCTCGAGACGGTTTTTCTCCCATAGTGACCCGGAGCTGGTATTGCTTGAGCGCCTTTTCCCATTCGCCAAGAACAGCATAGCTTTGCGCTAAATAAAATACATAGCGAGGGTTGTTAGGGGTTTTTTGGAGAGCGTTTTCTAGAACTTGAATGTCTTTTCTCCATTTGTCAGGATCGGAAGAACGTGCTCCCGGAACATGATTATATTCGTTGATCACCCCTTCGAGTATGCTTCCTTTCACTTGATTGGGGTGAGTGAGTGATTCATGCAAAACCCCTTCCCATTTCCAAAGGTGGTCGTTTTTGATCATAAGAATTCTCTGGAAAGTGATGTTCTTTCCAATCATTTTGGCGGCGTAATAATCTTTGTCTAGTTTGAAAGCTATTTTTTTCATTGATAATTTGTTTAATTTAAAACGCAATTTAATTGGTTTGTTTTGTTTTTATCAATATTTTTTTTGGATCTTGTTTTTTTTCTTGTGATCGAAGGTGCGTATGCTCGTAGCCGCCTCCTTTTAATAAAATATTTGTCATATATTAACGTTTTTTTTAAAATACCTTCATTTTTAACAAGGAGAGATTTATGTCCCACTATGTATCTATCGGTGAATCTTCACAGCAACCAAGCGCCTTTTATTCCAGGCCTTATAGAAAAAAGTATTATATGGGGCGTGAAACGCCTTCTTTGGAAGAGACTAGCAAAAAAATTGCAGGTCTTGCAAAGCAAGTGAAAGTTCTTTTTCCTTCGAATGCAGGTAGCTTAAATGCTGAAGAGAGTTCTTGGTGTCAGCGTAATACTCCTGTTTTGCTTACAGGAGGGACAATTACCGGAGGCTTTTTGGTTTTGCTTGTCAATACAATCATTAGTTGGTCGACTCAAACATTTTGGCATAATTTAGGACAATCGGCCTCGCTTGGACTCATTACGGTGGGAGGTGCGAAAGCCTGGCATGCTTATCGTCAAAATCGACAGGCCCAAGAAGCTCAAAAAGAAGAAATGAAGCGGGACTTGCAGATAGAGTTTACTCTAGAACAGATGGATTTTTTACAGGTGTCTGTCCAGACAGCTGGAGTGGCTATGCGGCAGGATTTTAGTGAGTTTCCGACTGCATATCTGGAGCTTTCTCTTTCCATGGATAAGGCAAGAGAAGGGATCGTTCCTGATGATTTGAAAATAAAGTGGGAAGAAGTCGGAACTCAGATCCGTTATCACGACGGGAGTTGTGAACAACTTTCTGAACCAATGGATATCAAACAAATTAGAAAGCTTATTAACAAAAGTATCATTCCTAGGGTTAATCATTATTCCGAGCAATTGAAACAGCGATTAGAAAAGCTCGGCTATTCTTCGCCTCTTGATGTGGAAAACGAGGAATCTGGTGAAAAAGCAAACTTGCTTGGACTTTCCCCTTTGCGAGATTATAAAACAGGTTCGATACAAGGAGTTACGGAAAAAGAATAAAAATATCGAAAAGAAAATAGGATTTTAAAGGATTCCGGTACTTTAGCCGGCTTTCGAGAGGGCCTCCTAACACGATTTCTAGTCGACAAGGTTTTATCGATGGCATACACTGCAATCAATGGAAGAAAGGATAAGCATGCGGATTATTTTCATCTTGCTCAGTGCAGCCCCGATGGTTCTGCAGGCGGCTGCGACAGAAGAGGAGGGTTTGAGGAGGGTGCAGGCTCATTTGCTGTTGGATGATTTGTCATCGGCCTATGATGAAGTGCTGCATTTGTCGGAGGAATTTCCTGACTCGAAGGCTGTGGGATCGGCTTTGGTAGAGGTGTTGGCTGCAAATGGGATGGAAGAGGACGCATTGGATTCGTGGCATAGATTGTCGGCGAAATATCCTGAGCTACTTGTCGATCGGCATTTATTGGAAGAGCTCTCTTGGGGTGTACTGAAAAAAGGGCTTCAGTCGAACCAATATGGAATCCGGTTGACTTCTTTGATCGGCGCCTATTTAACGAAGGATGCGCGGGCTGTGCAAATGCTGGTGCGTATGCTGCGCGATTCGAACGCCATGATCCGTTCAGTGGCCTTGCAAATGTCTACGGGGTATGCGGATGCGGTATTGAAAGATGAGATCGTACGGCTATTAAAAGAAGAAAAAGTGTGGATGGTTCGTTTGGAGGCTATTCGCGCTGCTGGGATGCTTAGGATGAAATCTTTGGTGCCGAGATTGCAAGCTTATGTAATGGCCGATAAAAGCACATTTGAAGAAAGGGGGGCTGCGATTGAAGCATTGGTCCGGATTTATGATCAGATCAGTTTGCCTGAATGGGGAAAATTAGCTCGGAGCAATCGAGCGGGTTTACGGCATTTAGCTTGTGTTTTGGCGGCCCATTTTGCCCTTGAGGAAACAAAAGATGAAATTGTCCGATTGATCAAAGATCCTCATCCTGATGTGCGGATTGCAGCGATCAATGCCTTTGGATTGCATTACCGCAAGCAAATGGAGGTGGAAGAGGCTAAGAGTGCTATTGAATTAGTTTTGAAAGATTCAGACCCTGCTGTGGCGATTACGGCTGCTTGGTCTGCGATTTTAGTCGAACCTGCATTTGGTTTGCCTTATATGGCCGAATGGTTAAATGATTCTTTGCCAGAACATCGGCGGTTTGCTTCTGCGGCATTAGCTGCAACCGGAGATCGGGGGGTAGAGCTTGCGCGCCAGCATTTGAAGGGAAACGGTGATCCTTACGTGCGAGCCAATCTAGCCCAAGGGTTGCTTGGACAGCGGATCGAGGTGCCCGCTTGCTGTGATATGCTCTACGATTTCTTACAAAATGAAAAACGGATGTGGATGCAAGATACTCGGCGCAATCCTCTTTTTTCAGTGTTATCTCCTAGCCAAATACGCCATAACGACCAGATCCCTAATTATCCTGAAGCGATCGATCATATGACCCGCCTTCAGATGGTCTCTTCACTTGCGATTGTGGAAGATTCTAGTGCCCTTGTTGCGTTAAAATTTTTTTTGCAAAGAAAATCGTGGGGTGTGACGGGGGTTGCAGCAGCTACGCTTCTTAGAGAAGGAGATGAACAATCTTTAGAGATGGTGCGGCAGCTAGTGAAGGATCCCGATTCAAACGAACGGCTACAGGCTTGAAAGGTTTTGGCGATGAAGGGGCGAGATGAAACAGTGATTAAAGAGCTTGAAGCAGCCTATGTGGGTGCAAGCCATGAGAGAAAGCTGCATATTTTAGAGGCTCTTGGACGGATCGGGCATATGGAAACTTTGAATTTTTTGATCAGCACATTAAGAGAGCCATTTCCTATTTTGCGCATTTGTGCGGCGGCGGCTTTGATCCAAACGGTAAATCGGTAGAGGAATATGACGAAGATAGAACAGGTAAAAAAACATCTTGAGGCCATTCAGATGGATGGGTGGCTTCTTTATGATTTTCATGGGAGCAATTCTTTGGCCCGTACATTTTTAGAAATTCCTCCGGAAGCTGTGACGACTCGCCGTTTTTTTTATTGGATTCCTGCCAAAGGATCGCCCGTTAAGTTAGTCCATGCGATCGAAAGCCATGTATTGGACCGATGGCCGGGAGAAAAAAAGTTGTTTTCTTCTTGGCAGTCTTTGCAAAGCGAACTGAAAAATATTTTGCAAGGATCTAAGCGGATCGCCATGGAATATTCTCCCAATAACTCGATTCCCTATATTTCCAAAGTGGATGCGGGAACTGTGGATTTGATCCGCTCTTTTGGTTCTATCGTTGTCAGTAGCGGCCAATTTTTACCCTATTTCACAGCAGTGTTTAGCGAAGTTCAAGGTCAAGGCTTGATCCGCACAGGAAAAACGTTAGAACGAATTATTGACGATACATGGAAGTGGATTGAGTCGCATTTACACAAAAAACAAAAAATTACCGAATATGATGTGCAGCAAAAAATAATGGCCGATTTTGCCGCAGCGGACCTTTTTACTGATAACCCGCCGATCGTCGCGACGAATGCTCATAGCGCAGATCCTCACTATGAACCACAAAGAAACGGGTCTTCTCTTATTTGTCCCGGAGATTGGATCCTTCTCGATTGCTGGGCCAAAGAAAAACATCCGGGATCTATTTATGCTGACATGGCCCGAGTCGGCGTGGCCGCTCTTTATCCTACTGCTAAGCAGCAAGAGCTGTTTCATATCGTCCGAGAAGCTCAAGCAGCAGCGACCGAGCTTGTAAAAAATCGTTTTTCGGCGCGTCAGCCAATTATGGGCTGGGAAGTTGATGCCGCTGCTCGCAGCGTCATTACAGAGGCCGGCTATGGTGAATTTTTTATCCACCGGACAGGCCATAATATCGAAACCAGCGTCCATGGCAGCGGGGCCAATATGGACGACCTTGAAATGCATGACGAAAGACCTGTCATTGCTAATACGGCTTTTTCTATCGAGCCTGCCATTTATCTGCCTAATGAATTTGGCGTCCGTCTTGAATACGATCTTTATGTCCACAAAGACGGCAAGGTGAACATTGTTTGCGGAGAGCAAAATGCTATTGCGACCTTACAAGTCGAATAGCCTTATTCATATGCTGGAGTATAGTTGAAAGTTCCCTTGAGCGCTTGTTCCCGCAAGGCAATCAAAGGATCTCCAGGGTGCAGATTAACTCGTAGTTCCTGGGGATCTTCAGGCGGAGAAGACGGAGGCGCAATAAAAAACAAAGATTTGGAATTTGTATCTTCCGTAAAATCTGAGGCAATCTCTTTAGGTGCTTTATCTAATTTTTTTTCTTCCGATTTTTCTTTTGTTGCAACATAAATTAAACTTGCTGCAACGACTATCGTCGGAGGTGAAAACAAACATCCGAGAAGAAGTCCTCCAGCTAGTGTGATAGCGGTCGGGCCTAAAATAGCAAGAGCGGCAAGCCCTACAATGAAAGCTATCCGATAGGATTCGCTTTCTGGGATGATGTGATTGACAGCAAAAGAATTTATTTCTTTAAAAGTATCTTCTATGTATTTCATTTTTCTCTCGTCTTTTTTGCCTGTTCATTTTACTTAACCTCAATATTAAAATCAATTTTTATCATTCTTTTGCATTATTTATGTCTTTCCGCTTATGCCGCAATCTCTTGAATGTATATATAAACTTTAAATATGTTTCCAGGGAAAATAAACTAATAAATTTTTTTAATGATAAGGGTGTCTTTGTATTAGAAGTTTAGTCGAAATGTCATTTTTAAATTCTCGAGTTGACGATATTTTACCTAAAAGTCCCGAAATACCTGAAGCTGTACTTGAATATCAATCCAAATACGCAAAAGAAATTTTGTTTAATAATATTACTGACGCTACATCGGAATATTTAAAAAAAATGTTTTTTTACTTCTTATGCTCATGTTATTTCATCTGGAAGGTCTGAAATAGCAGAAATAGAGGTCCAAAATCAACAAGGGTACGCAATAAGTTATGGATATGATTATTCCATTTACGAAGAAAATTTTGCGTGTGATTCTCTTCTTTATTGGTCGAAAATAGCTGGAATTCGAAACTATCCTTCTGGGGTAGTTCAATCCTGTCCTAATCCAGATCAGATAGTATGGCTTGATGATGATGTTATTGTGGTGAATCCAAATATAAAAACGGATGAATTTATTCAAGGGCATATGTCGAAAGACTCTTCTCTTTCTTTTCCTAATATTCTTGAAACCGAAGACATAGGAGGGCCTTCTCCAGTTAATACAGGAGTTTTGATTCTAAGAAACTGCGAGGCTAATAGAATGTTTTTTGAAAAACTTTGGGACATGCGTCACAATCCTTCGTCAAGCGTGCCTGCGTATAGTTATAGTTCATGTCCTAATCAAATTTTTTCGCATGAACAAGAAGTCATGCAAGAACTTCTTAAGAAAGCAGACCCTTCTGCATACGGAGTATACCGTTCGTGACTCATGGTACCTCTTTAAGCGATTATTCTAAGCTACCTAGAAATTTAAGGTTGGAGTGCATGAAGAAACTCGAACAAATAAGTCGAAGCATTTTCTCGGGGCGAGTGTATTAAAGATTGTCGGGCAATTTGAAGTCAAAAGCTGTTCTTTTGGGTGCCGTTGAGGTGGAGCGGGTATAGATAAACTGGTACTAACTTCGAGCTTTTGTCTTTAAGGGGCATATGAACTTTCAGAATAAGCTCCAGGAACAAGACTATTCATCAGTTCTTTGAAATTTTTTAGAAAGTCACGGGTAAAATTTTCTCTTTTGAAGATGGAAACTTGATTGTGGTCAGGGTTTTGAAAATGACCTTTTCCTTGCTCGACAATATGTGAATTATAAAAAGGAGATTTACCTTTAGGGAGATTTACAGATGTTAGCTCTCGCGCAACAGATTTTAAGTATCCTTGTACAGGAATTGTTTTAACATTTCTATCTTTAGGGACGAAATAATCGTCTTGTTCGAATCGTTTACGATCATCTTGGCGAATAATTTTTGATTTGATGTTCAAAGATCCTAAATCGCTTAAATGGGCGGCTTGAATGAAAGGGGAGCTCATAATAGCTGAAAGCATCGCTACGGCGAGGGTGTGTTGGTAGACATGCATTTCCTTGTAGTTATGCTTTCTTAAGATCGCTCTTTCTCTTTCGATTGGCGCATTTTTGTCCAGGGCAGGAATTTCAGGCAGAGTTTTTCGTGTGATCTCTAGCTCATACATAAAGCGGGCTGCGACTCGAAGCCAAGCCTCACCGGCTTGCTGCAAAGAGGGATTTTGTTGAGGAAGATGTTGTTGGATAGCAGCTAGGGTCTCCTCTGATACTGAAATGCTAAACTCTCTGAAGAGGGAATCGCAATTGATCTTTTCGATATTCAATGTCCCGTCTTCTTTTAAATAGCTAGAAGCTAAAAACGAGCGCCATTGCTCCACTCGGTTTTCCTGCTGTTCGATGGCAAGATATTTTTTTGATTTATTCCATAGGGTTGAGGCGAGGTGAGTCAAGGGGAATGAAGCAAAGGAAGCAACGGCAAGACCGATCGGCATAGAAGTTCCGCTCGCTGCTAAAAAGGCAAATACAAGGACGGAAGCGGCAAGGGCCACTGCGGCAACGCAAGTGATTAGAGCAATAGTTTTAAGCCCTACATTGCATAAAGCATTCCAGCGTGCTTCATCTTGAGGAGAGGTAACGTACCATTTGTTCAAAGAAAGATTTTCTACTGAGCTTGCCATGGTTGGCCCATTCCTTGTATTTATATCTTTTTAGGCGAAAGTATAAGTTTTGGAAATTAAGATCTCAAGGTCAAAAAATCAATCGGCATTTTCTTTATTGATTAGCTGATTTTTGGATCGCGAACGCTATGGCAAGCTGTTTCATGCGCAGATGGATATGGGCGAGTCCATTAGACCGGTTAGGAGAAAGCTGGCCAATAATGCCGAGTTCGGAAAGAAAGCTGGGTGGACAGGTGAGTAGGGTTTCTGGCGTCTCTCCGTTATATACGGTCAAAAGCAGCGCGGCGAGTCCGGCTGAAATAAGGGCGTCGGAAGTGGCTTCAAAGAAAATTTTCCCATCATTTAAAGAGGCATTGAGGTGCAAAATACTTTGGCATCCGCTTACGATCCGGTTGGGTGTTTTCAGCTCACTGGGATAGGGGGGCAAGGTCTTGCCTAGCTCAATTAATGCATGATAGCGTGCGTCAATTGATCCAAAGGATTGGAATTTTTTTTTCAGTTCTTCAGATTTTTTTTTAAATGTTTCGCTCATACTTAGGAGAGTGTAGCTGAAAAAAAGAAAAAAATCTAGAAAATGTATTGACATTAAACGGGAAAATACGCTTTCATGGTAAGCATTTCCGAGTCGAAATAGTTATGGCCAAAGAAGAAACGATTAAAATGGACGGCAAAGTAGAAGAGCTGTTGCCAAACATGCACTTTAGTGTCGTCCTTGAAAATGGAATGCGAGTCATCGCCCACTTATGCGGGAAGATGCGCATGAGAAATATTCGAGTCTATGCAGGTGACACTGTCACTGTAGAGATGTCGCCTTATGATTTGACCAAAGCTAGAATTACTTATCGTCAAAAATAAGCAGTGAACAGTTTTTTTTATTTCAAAAAACCGAGCTTTCGAATAGAGGGGGCGTTTTTTTGTGGTAGGGGATTTTTGAGGCGTCTCGGTGGAAAAAGATTGATTTAATTGTGCTTAATGCAGTACTATTTCAATCTTTTGAAAGAGTTGTGAACGCCCAGGTAGCTCAGTGGTAGAGCACATGCATGGTAAGCATGTGGTCGTAGGTTCAATTCCTATCTTGGGCATAAAAAATTTCTAGAGCCTTACGGAGGATGTTTAGATGGCAAAAGAAAATTATCAGAGAAATAAACCGCACGTTAACATCGGTACAATCGGACACGTCGACCACGGCAAGACGACTTTAACTGCAGCGATCACGAAAGTGTTGGCTCAGAAAGGTCATGCTAAATTCCGTGACTACGGCTCGATCGATAACACGCCTGAAGAAAAAGCGCGCGGTATTACGATTAACGCTTCCCACGTTGAGTACGAAACGGAAAAGCGTCACTACGCTCACGTGGACTGCCCAGGTCACGCTGACTATGTTAAAAACATGATTACAGGTGCAGCCCAAATGGACGGCGCGATCCTCGTGGTTGCGGCGACAGACGGTCCGATGCCTCAAACAAAAGAGCACATTTTGCTCGCACGCCAAGTGGGAGTTCCTGCTATCGTTGTCTTCTTGAACAAGATGGACATGATCGGCAAGGGCGATGAAGAGTTGGTTGAGCTGGTTGAGATGGAATTGCACGAGCTGCTCGAGTCTAAAGGCTACAAAGATGTGCCTATTATTCGCGGCTCTGCATTGAAAGCTTTGGAAGGCGATCCTGAATATGTTCAAGCGATCATCAAATTGATGGACGTTGTAGATGAAAAGATCCCAACTCCTGTTCGCGAAGTTGACAAGCCTTTCTTGATGCCAATTGAAGACGTGTTCTCAATTTCTGGCCGAGGTACTGTGGTAACTGGCCGAGTAGAGAAAGGGAAGATTCGCGTCAACGATAAACTTCAACTCGTTGGCATCCGCGACACACGCGAATCTGTGGCAACAGGTCTTGAAATGTTCAATAAAGTATTGGACGAGGCTCTTGCTGGAGAGAACGTCGGTGTTCTACTCCGAGGTATTGAAAAAGGCGATGTAGAGAGAGGAATCGTGTTAGCGGCTCCAGGAACCTGCACTCCTCATACAAAGTTCAAGGGAACAGTTTATATTTTGACAAAAGATGAAGGCGGTCGTCACAAGCCTTTCTTCACTGGATATAGACCTCAGTTTTATTTCCGCACAACTGATGTGACTGGAACAGTCACTCTTCCAGCTGGAACAGAGATGGTAATGCCAGGCGATAACGTTGAGTTTGAAGCCGAACTCATCCACCCTGTTGCGATGGAAGAAGGAATGCGTTTTGCGATCCGTGAAGGCGGCCGTACTATCGGTGCTGGAACTGTATCCAAAATCATTAAGTAATATGAGACAAGGAAAGGAGAAGGGGGAGTTCCCTCCTTCTCCTTTCTCATGTGGGTGTGTAGCTCAGTTGGTAGAGCAGCGATCTCCAAAGTCGCCGGTCGGGGGTTCGAGTCCCTCCGCACTCGTTTTACGATGCCCGTTTCTTAAATTAAGAACGGGGTATTTGAGGGGAATAAGGGATGACTACAATTACTACGCGTCAGAAAACAAAAAAACTTTCCTACTTTCGGTCTGTACAGGATGAGCTTAAAAAAGTGACCTGGACGTCGAAAAAAGAATTGCTGCTTTGCACCAAGGCGGTAATCATAGCTACGTTTGTTTTTGGATTTGCCATCTACTTTGTTGATTTGGCTCTTCGAGGCGTGTTAGATGGAATCGGTAGTCTTGTACGAATGATGTTCGGTTGAGGGAATAAGTATGTTGAAATGGTACGTTGTCCAGGTTATCTCCAGCCATGAAAAAAAAGTAAAGAAAGCGATTGAAGAATATCTCGATGCGAAAGGCATGAGAGATTTTATTCATGATGTATTAGTTCCCACTGAAAATGTCTCGGAAGTAAAACGGGGGCAGCAAAAAATCAGTGAAAAAAGGATGTGGCCTGGCTACATCTTAGTGAAAATGGAATTTACAGATGATTCTTGGGCGTATATTAAAGATACGCCTGGCGTCATCGATTTTCTCGGCGGAGAAACGCCGACGCCTCTTTCTGAAAAAGAGGTGAATGACATGATGAAAGAGCTTGAGGACAGGCAAAAAGGCATTGTCCAAAAGCATAAAGTTGACGTGGGCGATCATGTAAAGATTACCGATGGAGTTTTTGTGAACTTTGTTGGGACCGTTACAGAAGTGCATCACGATAAAGGACGTCTTAGCGTTACCGTTTCGATTTTCGGACGGGATACGCGGGTCGATGACTTGGAGTTCTGGCAGGTGGAGCAAGTCCCCAGCGAGAGTTCCTTGTAGAAAAAAACATGAGGAGAAAGCTGCAAAGTTTTCGTTTGAACTCAGAGGAGAGAAATGGCAAAGAAGCTTGTTAAAGTCATTAAACTGCAGATTCCTGCAGGGAAAGCAAATCCAGCCCCGCCTATAGGTCCCGCTCTCGGTTCCGCAGGGGTGAACATTATGGCTTTCTGTAAGGAATTTAATGCGAAGACGCAAGATAAAGCTGGCGATATCCTGCCTGTCTTGATCAATGTCTATGCAGATAAAACATTTACTTTCGTTACGAAGCAGCCGCCTGTATCTCGAATGATCCTTAAAGAATTAGGGATTGAATCGGGATCGAAAGTTCCTAACAGAGATAAAGTCGGCAAATTAAAAAAATCGCAAGTGCAGAAAATAGCTAAACAGAAAATCGCAGACATGCGAATCGTTTCTGAGCAAGCAGCTCTGCAGATGGTGATGGGAACGGCCCGCTCAATGGGCGTCGACATAGTGGAGGGATAACATGGCAAAAAGATCTAAAAGAATGAGAGCTGCCGATCAACTCGTAGATCCTTCAAGGGTCTATAAGTTGGAAGAAGCTATCGAGATTTTGCAAAAATGTCCTCCAGTTAAATTTGATCAGTCTTTCAATATTTCTTTGAAAATTGGAGTAGATCCTAAAAAATCTGATCAGCAAGTCAGAGGCACAGTTTCTTTGCCTCATGGCACAGGACAAAAAGTGGTGCTTGTTGTCATTGCCAAGGGAGATAGAGCTAAAGAAGCTTTAGATGCCGGAGCTGATTTTGTTGGAGCCGAAGATTTGTTAGAGAAAATTAAAGGCGGATGGACAGATTTTTCTGCTCTGATCGCTACTCCCGATATGATGCGAGAGCTAGGAAAGTTGGGCAAAGTCCTCGGACCCCGAGGTCTTATGCCGACTCCTAAAGCAGGAACTGTAACGAATGAGATCGCAAAAGCCGTCAAAGAAGTGAAAGCTGGTAAGATCGAATTTAAAGTCGATAAGACCGGTGTTGTGAACAGTCCTGTTGGAAAAATGTCTTTCCAGCAAGAAAATGTCGCAGAAAACGTGAAGGCTTTGCTAAGCGCAGTCAATCGTGCGAAACCAGCTAGTTCTAAAGGGGTGTTCTTGCGCTCTCTTTACTTGTCTAGCACAATGGGTCCCGGTTTGAAAATTGATTTACAGTCAATGCTAGTAGCATAAAAGGAGATTTTACATGAGAAAAGAAAAACAACTCCTTTTAGACGAGATAAAAGATAAAATTGATACAGCGAAAGCGATGATCATCACGAGCTATACCGCCTTGGCGCCAAATGCTTCATGGGTATTGCGAGATCAGTTGGCGAAATTAGGAAGCCAGCTTGAAGTGGTGCGTAAGCGCGTGTTTTTGAAAGCCGCTGAACAGTCCGGAGTCAAAATCGACGAAGCCCTTTTAAAAGGACATGTTGGAGTCGTTTTTGTAGGCGAGGCTGATTCACTGCCTTCAGCTAAGGTCATTTTTAAATTTTCTGAAGAAAATTCCAAAGTGTTGGAAGTACTTTGCGGTCAAGTTGAAGGGATCATGAGACCCGGATCTGAAGTAGAAATGCTGTCCAAGCTACCTGGAATCGACGAAATGAGGGCGGAGCTAATCGGTCTGTTTATCGCTCCTATGGCACAAATGCTCTCTGTCCTGGAGCAAAAAAGTCAACAAAATGAAGAGGTAATACTGTGAGTCACGAAGTAATTGATGAAATTGTCGAAAAGTTAAGCAAACTATCTGTGCTTGACATGGCGAAATTAAAAGACGCTTTAGAACAAAAGTGGGGCGTAAAGGCTGCTGTAGCGTCGGCTGCTCCTGCTGGTGGCGCAGCTCCTGCTGCGGCGGCTTCAGAGTCGACTGAATTTAAAGTGACTCTAGAAGGCCCAGTACCTGATGATAAAAAGATTGCGATCATTAAAGCAGTCCGTGAAATCACAGGTCTTGGCTTGAAAGAAGCAAAAGATATGGTCGAAGGAGCTCCTAAAGAGCTGAAGGCATCTTCTCCAAAAGCGGAAGCTGATGAGATTGCCAAGAAACTGCAGGCCGCTGGTGCCAAAGTGACTTTGACGGGCCTGTAAAAAACTTTTTTTACGTCCTCTGTGATTTACCGTTTTTTTACGGTAAATCACTTGGAGGTTGATTTGATTGTTTAAGCAGCGTAAAGTAGCCTACAGAAAGCTAGTGTCTAGCTTTCTGTTGTCTACATTTCTATTGCCGTGAATTTTTGGCACAAAAGATTAATTGAGGAGCATAGCCCATGCTAAAAAAGCCGCCTAAACGGGTGAGTTTTCGCGAACGGGAAGAAATCATCGACCTTCCTAATTTGATCGAGATTCAAATTAAGTCTTATAATCAGTTTCTCCAAGCGCATCTTCTCCCTCACGAAAGGGAAAACATAGGTCTTCAGGAAGTGTTCAGCGAAATATTTCCTATTAAATCCTATGATGAAAAGACTGTGCTGGAATTTTTATCTTATAATCTTGGCGTGCCTAAATACTCTCCTGAGGAGTGTATCCGCCGGGGAATTACGTTCAATGTGACCGTCAAGGTCAAATTCCGCCTTACTGACGAAACAGGGATCAAGGAAGAAGAGGTCTACATGGGTACAATCCCAGTAATGACTTACATAGGAACGTTATTCTTCAATGGAGCGGAACGGGTGATCGTTTCCCAGCTCCACCGTTCTCCAGGCATATCCTATGAACAAGAAAGGCATCTAAAAGGAACGATGATCTACTCGTTCCGAATCATTCCTTATCGCGGCAGCTGGCTTGAAGCTTCTTTTGATAGCAATGACTTAGTCTACATTTATATTGATCGTAAAAAACGAAGACGAAAAATTTTAGCCTCAACGTTTATTCGAACACTCGGCTATTCGACCGATGCAGATATTATTGAAGAGTTTTTTGAAACGGTCAAAGTTAAGATTAAATCGGAAAAAGATTTCGTTAAATTGGTCGGGAAAATTCTAGCCGAAGATGTGGTAGATGAGCAAACTGGCTTGGTGTTTGGACGAGCAAGCGAAAAGCTTACGACATCGATGCTAAAACGAATGATCGATGAGGGCGTTCAATCTGTTCGCATCGCTGAGGAAGCCGATGAAACGCATCCGATCATCAAAATGCTTTCTAAAGATACAACCGATTCTTACGAATCCGCCTTGAAAGATTTTTATCGAAAAATTAGACCCGGTGAGCCGCCTACGCTATCTAATGCTCGTTCAGCCATAATGCGCCTCTTTTTTGATCCCAAAAGATACAATTTGGGTCGAGTGGGCCGCTACAAGTTGAATCGTAAATTGGGCATGGGCACAACAGATGAAGATTTAGCTGTAGTGACGCTGAAAAAAGAGGATGTGGTTGCTGCTCTTAAGTATTTAATTCGCCTCAAAATGGGCGATGAGCATGCCTTTGTCGATGATATCGACCATTTGGGTAACAGACGCGTCCGTTCCGTTGGCGAACTGATCCAAAACCAGTGCCGTATTGGTTTGGCTCGTATGGAGAAGATTATTAAAGAGCGTATGAACCTCTTTGACTTTTCTTCTGATACGATGACCCCAGGCAAAATCGTTTCTGCAAAAGGTCTAGCTGGCGTGCTTAAGGATTTCTTCGGACGTTCTCAGTTGTCTCAGTTTATGGACCAAACCAACCCGATTTCCGAGCTGACGCATAAGCGCCGTCTCTCCTGCCTCGGCCCTGGCGGATTGAACCGCGAGCGTGCAGGCTTCGAAGTTCGGGACGTTCACCCCTCTCACTATGGAAGAATTTGCCCGATTGAAACGCCTGAAGGACCAAACATTGGTTTGATTACCTCTTTATCTACTTATGCAAAGATCAACGAATTTGGATTTATTGAAACTCCTTATCGTAAAGTGCATGAAGGTGTGGTCACAGACGAAATTGAGTACATGACTGCGGATCAAGAGACAGATTATATCGTTACCCAGGCCTCTACGCCTCTCGACGAGCATAATATGTTTGATGATACGATTTGCTGGGCTCACCAGCGCGGAGAGCCAATGGAGATTGAAACGAGCAAGATCACACACATGGACGTCTCGTCCAAACAGCTCGTCTCGATCGTTGCAGGTTTGATTCCCTTCCTTGAGCATGATGATGCGAACCGCGCGCTCATGGGATCGAACATGCAGCGCCAAGCTGTGCCTTTGATGAAAACAGATGCGCCATTAGTTGGAACAGGTCTTGAAAATAGAGCAGCTCGGGACTCCGGCGCTGTGATCGTGGCTTTGGAAGACGGCGTAGTCGAATATGTCGATGGATTTAAGATCGTTATCGCTCCTAAAGATAATCCGTTAAATAAGCGGACCTATCAGCTGAAGAAATTTATGCGTTCGAATAGCGGTACCTGCGTAAACCAGACACCTCTTTGCGAAGTTGGAGATAAGATCGTAGCTGGAGATATTCTTGCAGATGGTCCTGCGACAGATAAAGGGGAAGTGGCTCTCGGAAAGAACGTACTCGTTGCGTTTATGCCTTGGTGCGGCTACAACTACGAAGACGCCATTATTATTTCTGAAAAGCTGATTCGTGAAGACTATTACACCTCTATCTACTTAGAGGAATTTGAGTTGACAGCTCGAGATACGAAATTGGGCAAGGAAGAGATCACAAAAGATATTCCGAATATTTCAGAAGAGATGCTGAAAGATTTGGGAGATGATGGGATTATCCGCATCGGCGCTCAAGTCGAGCCAGGGAAGATTCTCGTCGGTAAGATTACTCCAAAATCGGAAACAGAGCTTTCTCCTGAAGAACGACTTCTTCGAGCAATTTTCGGAGAAAAGGCTGCGGATGTGAAAGATGCTTCTCTAACAGCTCCTCCAGGAACGGAAGGCGTTGTGATGGATGTTAAGGTATTTTCACGACGGGACCGTTTGTCGAAAACAGATGATGAGCTTGTAGAAGAAGCGACCCGAATTAAAGATATTCACTCTGATTTCAAAACGAAGGAGGCTGAGCTGCAAATGGAATTCCATGAGAAGCTCGGAGCTCTTTTGCTCAATGAAAAAGTGCCCTCACCGATCATGCATCGCAAAACAGGCGAAGTGCTCATCGAGGAAGGTTCGATTATTACTCAAGAGCTTATTGAAATTTTAGAGAATGAGAAAGCGGAAGATCTTTTGATGGCGGATAGAGATATCTACATCGAGCTGAAAAGGACGCTTCGCGATTTCGAGCTCGCCTATCAAACTCTGCAGACACAGCATAAGAGTGAAATTGAGTTCATGCGCAAAGGGGACACAGACCTTGATCCAGGAGTGATCCGCCAAGTGAAGGTTTATGTTGCGACGAAGCGAAAACTTCAAGTTGGAGATAAAATGGCTGGCCGCCACGGAAACAAAGGGGTCGTCGCCAAATTAGTTCCAGAAGCGGATGTTCCTTATTTGCCGAACGGCGATACCATTGAGATGATTTTGAATCCTTTGGGTGTGCCTTCTCGTATGAACATGGGACAATTGCTGGAAACGCACTTGGGCTACGCAGCAAAGAAAGCCGGCATCTATGTTAAAACACCTGTGTTTGAAGGATTTCCTGAGGCAAAAATCTGGGAAATGATGAAAGACCAGAAGATGTTCCTTGATGGAAAGGCTTATCTGTTTGATGGCCGTACAGGCGAACGATTTGATAATCGGGTTGTCGTAGGTTACATCTACATGATGAAGCTCAGCCACTTGGTCGCTGACAAGATTCACGCTCGCTCGATCGGTCCTTATTCTCTCGTTACGCAGCAGCCTCTCGGCGGAAAAGCCCAGATGGGCGGTCAGAGGTTCGGGGAGATGGAAGTTTGGGCCCTCGAAGCATATGGCGCGGCTCACTTGCTGCAAGAGATGCTCACCGTTAAATCGGACGACGTCTCAGGAAGGACTCGCATTTATGAATCGATCGTCAAAGGGGAAAATACCCTGGTGGCCGGTACGCCGGAATCTTTCAACGTTCTCGTGAAAGAAATGCAAGGTTTATGCCTCGATATTCGTACAGAATTTGTCGAGTAGAAAATGATTTTGAATAGCCCTCTTTAGGTAAATGAGGGCTTTTTCTCTGGGGGAGAGCAACTACATGTTTGATGCAAATGAAGATGTAAGACAGGCGCAATTTGATAAGGTGACCCTTAAAATTGCTTCGGATGATGTGATCCGCAATCAGTGGTCGCGCGGTGAGATCAAAAAGCCTGAAACAATCAACTACCGTACATTTAAGCCAGAAAAAGGCGGTCTTTTTTGTGAAAAAATCTTCGGCCCTACCCGCGATTGGGAATGCGCTTGCGGAAAGTACAAAAAAATTAAGCATAAAGGGATTGTTTGCGATCGTTGCGGAGTTGAAGTAACTCTTTCTAAAGTGCGACGCGAACGGATGGCCCACATCGATTTAGCCGTCCCTGTTGTTCATATTTGGTTTTTTAAGACAATGCCTTCTCGGATCGGCAATATTTTGGGCATGTCCACTGCCGATTTAGAACGGGTGATCTATTATGAAGAATATGTTGTCACGGATGTAGGTCGCAGCGAGCTGCAGAAAAAGCAGCTGCTCAATGATAATGAATATAGAGAAGCGCAAGAAAAATGGGGCTCAGATAGCTTTAAAGCCATGATGGGCGGCGAAGCGATTCAAGAGCTTTTGAAAACTGAAGATTTAGGTTCCGTAGTAGTTGAGTTAAAAGACAAACTTCGTAAAACCAAGTCGATGCAAGCTCGAATGAAGCTAGCTAAGCGTTTGAAGATTGTAGAAGGTTTTTTCAGCTCGACCAACAAGTCCGATTGGATGGTCCTCTCTTGTGTTCCGGTGATCCCTCCTGATCTAAGACCTCTCGTTCCTCTCGATGGTGGACGTTTTGCTACATCCGATTTGAACGATTTATATCGTCGAGTGATCAACCGTAATAATCGCTTAAAATCGATCCTAAAACTTAAGACGCCCGCCGTCATTGTTCGCAATGAAAAAAGGCTGCTTCAAGAAGCTGTTGACGCTCTAATTGCTACCGGCCGACATGGCCATCCTGTAATGGGCGCTGGTAACCGTCCTTTAAAAGCTCTTTCAGAGATGTTGAAAGGAAAGCAAGGCCGGTTCCGTCAGAACTTGCTTGGTAAACGGGTTGACTATTCGGGCCGTTCGGTGATCGTGGTTGGACCGGAGCTTCGCTTCAATCAGTGTGGATTACCTAAGAAGATGGCACTCGATTTATTTGAGCCTTTTATTGTAAAACGTTTGAAAGATCTGGGTTACGTTTATACGATCCGTTCAGCAAAAAAAATGATCCAAAAACAAGCTCCCGAAGTATGGGATGTATTGGAAGAGATCATTAAAGGGCACCCAGTTCTCTTGAACCGAGCGCCTACGCTGCATAGATTAGGGATTCAAGCTTTTGAGCCGACTTTGATCGAAGGTAAAGCGATTCGTATCCATCCTTTGGTCACGCCTGCGTTCAATGCGGACTTCGACGGAGACCAGATGGCGGTCCACGTGCCTTTGTCTATAGAAGCTCAGCTGGAAGCTAAGCTTCTCATGATGGCTCCTGATAACATCTTCCTCCCTTCTTCTGGAAAGCCTGTGGCTGTTCCGTCTCAGGATATGATTTTGGGCCTCTATTATTTGATGCACGATCCGGTCATTTTCCCTGATAAAGCGGGAAAAAAGGTGAAAGTGTTCAGCAGCCCGCAAGAGGTGCTGATGGCCCTTTATGCGAGCGGAAGCTATAATTGGTTTGATGATGAAGGAAAAGAGATTTCTGGCCCTCGTGAACTCCTTAGCCGTGGTCTCCATATCCATGAAAAAATCAAGGTATTGATCGAAGGCGGCATTATTGAAACGACACCTGGACGGGTGATTTTCAATACTGTTGTGCCAAAAGGTTTGGGTTTCCAAAACTACGTGCTTCGTAAAAAGCGCTTATCAGAGCTCGTTTTGGAATGTTATAAAAAATTGGGTCTTGAAGCGACCGTACAATTTTTAGATAATATGAAGAACATCGGCTTTGCTGAAGCGACAAGAGCTGCTATTTCGATGGGAACATGCGATATTAAAGTCCCTGCCCACAAGCCTCAAGTATTGGCAGAAGCCTATAAGAGAGTAGCGGTCGTCAAAAAGCAATACGAAGACGGTATCATCACAGAAGGAGAATGCCACTCGAAGATCGTCAGCATCTGGACCGAGGTAACGGATAAACTCTCCGATGACCTATTCAAGCTGATCTATGACACATCGAGCGGTCATTTGAACCCGCTTTACTTGATGGTCGATTCGGGCGCTCGAGGAAATAAATCTCAGGTTAAGCAGCTGGGCGCGCTTCGCGGCCTTATGGCGAAACCGTCTGGAGAAATTATTGAATCTCCGATTACTGCTAACTTCCGCGAAGGGTTGACAGTGATGGAGTACTTTATTTCAACTCACGGAGCTCGTAAAGGTCTTTCGGATACGGCGCTTAAAACGGCTGACTCAGGTTATCTAACCCGGCGTCTTGTCGACGTAGCCCAAGATGTGATCATTACAAGAAAAGATTGTGGCACTCTCAATGGTATTGAGGTTTCTGCTATTAAGCAAGGTAATGAAGAGCTTTTGCCTTTAAAAGATCGTATCTATGGACGTACGGTATTGGAAGATATCTATCAGCCTGGCGATAGTAAAAAAATCCTGGCTCGCTCCGGTGATGTGTTAACGACTTTGCAAGCTGAAGCGATTGATGACTCTGGCATCGAGTCGATCCGCATCCGTTCAGCGCTCACTTGCGAAAACCGCAGGGGCGTTTGCGCAAAATGTTATGGATTGAATTTGGCGACCGGTAATTTGGTCGGCATGGGAGAGGCGATTGGTATTATTGCAGCTCAGTCGATTGGCGAACCTGGAACGCAGCTCACGATGAGAACGTTCCACTTGGGCGGTATTGCGTCTGCAAGCTTAAGCCCAGAACTGATCTCTGAGCACGAAGGTGTTCTTGTCTACATGGATTTAAGGGTCGTTCAAAATGAGGAGGGCCATTGGCTCGCCCTTAATAAGAATGGTTCTCTGCAAATCGTCCGCGACGAGGGTCGTGCGTTGGAAGATTACAAGAAACTTCTAAGCAACAAGTCGATCGAACCTCTTCAGACATTCGCTGTAGAATTAGGAACGAAGATCTTGTTTGCAGATGGAGTGAAGATCAAGAAAAGCGTTAAAGTGGGTGAATGGGAGCAGCATAGCAGCCCGATTATTTGCGAGCGTCCTGGTTATGTCAAATACGAAGATCTCGTAGAAGGCATTTCAACGCAGCGCGAAGTCAACAAGCAAACAGGCCAAGTCGAGCTGATTGTAAAACAGCACCGAGGCGAACTTCACCCTCAAGTTGTTATTTATACAGATTCCGATTGTACGGAGCTTGTAGGTACTTATGCGATTCCATCCGGCGCTGTGATCTCGTCAAGAGAAGGACAGTATGTTCAAGCTGGTATGGTGCTCGCAAAACTGCCTCGCGGCGCGATCAAGACAAAAGACATCACGGGCGGTCTGCCGCGCGTTGCTGAACTTTTTGAAGCGAGAAGACCGAAAGATGCGGCTGAAATTGCCAAGATCGACGGCGTTGTCGACTTCCGCGGCGTACAGAAAAACAAACGGATCGTTGTGGTCCGCGATGACGTGACAGGCATGGAAGAAGAGCACCTCATCCCTCTGACAAAGCACTTGATCGTTCAGAAAGGGGACTTGGTCATTAAAGGTCAGCAGTTAACGGAAGGTCTCGTTGTCTCCCAAGAAATTTTGGAGATTTGCGGGGTTCGAGAACTGCAAAAATACCTGGTCAACCAAGTGCAGGAAGTATACCGACTCCAGGGCGTGGACATCAACGACAAGCACGTCGAGATCATTGTGCGTCAGATGCTTCAAAAAGTTCGTATCACCGATCCAGGCGATACAACTTTCTTGCACGGAGAAGACATCGACCGCAAGGCGTTCCATGAGCAGAATCGAAAAACGATTGAGGAAGGGGGCAAGCCGGCTCAAGCAGCGCCCGTTCTTCTTGGTATCACTCGAGCCTCCTTGGGCACCGAGTCGTTCCTTTCTGCAGCCTCCTTCCAAGAGACGACTCGAGTTCTTACAGAAGCGGCAAGTGAAAGCACGACCGATTACCTCCTTGATACAAAGGCCAACCTGATTATGGGACACATGATTCCTGCTGGTACAGGCTATGAATATCATAAAAAGGTCAATCGTTTCATCGAAAGTCAGCTCAACGAAACGCTTGAAATCGATTTCGTCAGCGAAGCTGTTGAAGCGCCTGTGGCTTAATGTGGAAAAAGGGACAAAAAGTCCCATGCCCCCTCAAAAGACTTCGTTCTTTGGGCCTCTTATTTCTTTTAACACCCAACAAGCACTTGTTGGGTGTTTTTCTTTTGGATGATGCTTATCAACTAAGCGGCTCTATCAAGTTATCTGTTTTTTGATTGAGTAGAGCAGCGCAAAATAAAAAGAATGCGTAGCATACAAATGCGTACTGCGCAGTGACTAAAATTTTATCAAAAGTCTTTATTGAAAATAGTTCGCGTTCGATTCTTTGAGACTCTTCAGATAGGGCTTGTAATTTAAAAGAGCTGTCTAAGGAAAGTTTTTTTTGGTTGGCAAGCAACTGTTTCAAACGTTTGGTTGTTTCTTTAAGGCTCTCTGATGGCTTTTCTTGAAGCTTTTTTTTCTTGTCATTTATTTGAGACTCTAGATCTATGATTGCTTGAAGGGTAGTGGAATTGATCCTTTGCACAATTAGAACCTTTCGATTTTGTTCCGCTTGACGCTCAGAAAGAGGATCGAGAGATTCTTGTCTATAATAGACTCGGGCCAGATATAATCCAGCGGATTGTAGGAGAAAGCCGAAAGGAGGAAGGATTGGGGTGTTTGTAAATAGACCTGTGAAAATGATAAGTCCACCGCCATATGCCATCTTTTTGACTGTGCTCTCCATGGTTTGATTGTAAAGACTTTGTATGCATTGGACTGCAGCGCTGCCTTTGATCCATTCGCTCCAAGTAGAAATTTTGCCCCAAGAAGCTTTCTGAGAGCAAAAGGCGCAATTATTATTCTCTATTAGCCAGATGATTACGCAGCGTCGGTGGAATGCATGCTGCGTTGCGGGATAACAGTGCGTGACGACCGAATCTTCAATGGGGAGATCCGATGGTTCTTCAATGGAAAAATTTGACTCAAAAAGAGGCTCGAAACAGACGGGACAGTCTGATTTGGCTAGAAACTCTTTCTCCTTTTTGGTTAAAGGTGTCATCTCCTCTTTTGATAGATAGCGAAATTCCTGTGTTGATGATAAAGAAAATATGCTCATAAAGTGTCCTCCTGAAAAAGGAGGAGACTGTATCTAAGCTTTCAAAAAAAAACTAGCATTTTTTAGAGGTGTAGCGTTTATCCAAATTTTATACCGAACGTGATTCAAAATTTGGTTGCTAGGAGGGATTGAAAGCAGCCAAAAATCGATTGCTGCAAAGAGGGGTAGTATTAATCAATACAACCCCTCTTTGCAACAATCGATTTTTGGCGCTTTGAACCCTCCTAGCAACCAAATTTTGGATCACGTTGGGTATAGCTGGATAAACTGCTCTAATTTGACGAGATCTTTAATGAAATTGCGGATCCCCTCGGAAAGTTTTTCTGTGGCCATTTGGTCTTCATTGAGATGGAAGCGGAAGTCTTTTTCATTGAGGACCAATTTTTCGATGGACTGTTTTTTTGCAGTTTCCGGACTGAGCTTTCTTTCGAAAGGCTCGTTTGTTTTTTTTAGCTCTTCTAAGAACGTCGGAGCGATAGTCAAAAGATCGCATCCTGCAAGCTCGAGTATTTCTTCTTTATTGCGGAAAGATGCTCCCATGATCTGGGTCGTGGACCCAAATTTTTTGTAGTAGTTATAGATTGTGGTGACTGATTTTACGCCAGGATCTTCATGGGGGGCGTAGCTAGCTACATTTTGATTTTTTTTGTACCAGTCGAGAATTCTTCCGACAAAAGGGGAGATCAGGGTTGCTTTGACATCCGAGCAGCAAACAGCTTGGGCAAGGTTAAAAAGAAGAGTCATATTGCAATGGATTCCCTCTTTTTCCAGTTCTTTTGCAGCTTGGATCCCTTCCCAAGTTGTTGCCAGCTTAATCAGCACTCTTTTTCGATCAATTCCCGCCGCTTCATAAAGGGCGATAAGCTGTTTGGCTTGTATGACGCTTCCTTCTTTGTCAAAAGAGAGTCTGGCGTCGACTTCCGTTGAAACACGTCCGGGTACGATTTTGAGGATTTCTAGGCCGAAATTCACAAATACTTTGTTGAGGATGTGATGCAAAATATCTTTTGTTTTGCTTTTGCCATAATGGACGGCCTCCTCGAGTAGGTGCTTATATTGGGCTTGCTGCGCCGCTGCGTAGATCAAAGAGGGGTTCGTTGTCGAGTCTGTTGGGGTATATTCCTGCATCAGGGCAAAATCACCAGAGTCGGCAACAACAGTTGTGAATTTCTTTAATTGATCTAGTTGGTTCATAGCCTAGTCCTTACTTCAACGGAGTTTGTATGTTTATATTCCAATCATAGCCAGCTTTCATTAACATGGAAAATTTTTCCTTGAAAAGTTCGGGCTCGACAGTCTCTTGCATTGCATCTATAAGAATACTCACTTTTTTTCCTTCTTGCAAGGCCTGAATAAAGGTCGTTGTCAAGAAATCTGAAAAACGGAGCTTCATATGCCCATCGAGTAAAAAGGCGGCTCCCTCTACCTTCATCTCTTGGTTTTCCATCATTAAGGTAACAGGGATTTCACTTGAGTTTTGGGCAGAAGGACGGAACTGGTGCTGCAGAAGGGAGATAAACATCTCTATTCCTTCTTCTGCCTTAAATAATTCGATCTTCCAAGGAGGATATCCATTGGACGGCCTATGAGTTAACCTCCTTGAGTCGAATTCGGGATGATGGGTTAACACTGCATCATAGTCCCAAAAATCACTTCCTCCGCATCCGGCGAGAAGCAAAAGGAACGCCCTCCTCCATTTAATCATGGTGCGAAGATGAGCCTGAGTTGGTCGCTACGATCACAACTCCGATGGCAGCTGCAATCAAAGCTCCTCCTGCCACAGCCCAGTTTTGCCAGTTTGTCGATTGAGCCGCTTTTGCAGCCCCGACAGCAGCATCGCCAGCTTGCATCATGGGCATTTCAATCATCGGCTCTTCTTCTTGTTCTTCTTTTCTTTCTGTATGGGCTTCGCCTAATAATTCTTGCAGTTCTTGCGAAAATGCAGGCCCCACGCTCAGCGCCAGAACTAAATGCATCATTAACCATTTTCTCATATGATCTATTCCCTGTTGATGGGGCTTCGCCCCCAAACCCCCCCAAAGGAGGAGGACATGTGGAGAAAATGGGTTTTTTTAGAGAAAAAAGAAGGAGGAAAAAGGGGGGTGTGGAAGTTGTGGGGGT
>DAINNB010000003.1:0-7263 GCA_036736085.1 Chlamydiales bacterium | reverse complement strand
CTTCGCCCCAAACCCCACCAAAGGACTTCGTCCTTTGGAAACCTATGGATTTTTGAATCATCTAAGATAGGAGTCCAGAGGACGTTAGTCCTTTGGTGGGGTTTGGGGCGAAGCCCCGATTGGTATTTATGGATTATAAATTTGTTGATGACCTTCTTGCAAGGCCAAAAATTGCCAGTGGGCCCCCATTTGAGGACCGGCTTTTTCTACGAGGAATTGCAGGGCGCTCCATTTGTCTTTTTTCCATTCTTCTGATTTTTCTTCTGAAGAGGAGAGGGAATGAAAGAGGGTTTGGAAAGCTTCTTTTTGCTCGTCTTGAGGGAGGATGGTAAAGAGATCGGGAGCGAGAGTTAGGGATTGTAGGGCTTTGAGGAGGGTTTTTTGCTGTTTTGCGTAATCTTTTTTTAGCACGGCTGCAGTCAGGATGTAGGCAGTTTGATTTTGGATGAAAATGGCTTGCAGCATCTTGATATCGCCCCAAGCTGAGCGGCTGGAGATCTCTGTTAAACGTCCTTCTCCTGCTGCGAGTTGAAATCTTCCTAAATCGCGCCAACTTGTATTTGGCTGGGAGAGATGGATCTTTTTCACGGCCCTAAGGTACTCCTTTAAGGAGAGGTCGACAGTTTCTAAGGCGAGATTGATCGAGGGGCGGAATTCGGAAGATTCAGGCGAGATGAATCCCACTTTCACGTGGGGCGACATATTTTTAGGAACAGCGCAGTTCCAGTTTTGAGGAGGATCGAAGTAGGCGACGGCGCTATGGACTGAAAGGGGTAACAAGAGGTAGATGGGGATGAATTTCCAGTGAGACATAGGTCTTTTAAGAGTGGGTATGGGCTGTATCATTGTGAACGAGAGCGCATAAAGCTGCGATCCCTGCGGCTAATCCGACGCCCCAGCCCATCATCGAAAGAACCGTGGCATCTCTTGTGGCGTAGCCAGCAGATTCCCCTGCGCGTCCATTTTGACTTGATGTGCTCTGGGCGGGCAGAAGGATAGGCAGCAAAACGAGGAGGAGAGTAAATCGAAATTTTTGCATAGACCACCTGTTCGAGGGGCTTTTATCAGGCCCTCTTATTACTACTCATATCGTTTACGATTTTTTTTGGCTACAGTTCATTTGGAAATTCTGTATATAAAATTCGGCAGTTATGTATCATTAGCGGTAATGTCCCACGCAAGGAAGTTCGGATGAAAAGTTTAGAGACGGGAAAAGATAAAATCCAAAAAATTTGTGACGCCTTAAAGAAGGAAACTCTAGAACCTGCTAAGCAAGAAGCTAGAGAGCTTATTGAAAATGCTCATTTACAAGCAGCTGATATAGTAAAAGCTGCGAAAAAAGAAGTTGAAGAGAAGCTAGCGGCAGCAGAAAAGGAAATCGTGGAAAAACAAAAAGTTTTTCAGTCTTCTCTCCACCTAGCTTGCCGTCAAGGGATTGAGCTGCTGAAGCAAAAGATTGAAAATGAATTGTTTAATCGCGAGCTTTCTTCCATGGTGGAAAAAGAGATGTCGGATCCTAAGGTCATCGCTAACTTGCTTTTGAGTTTTATGAAAGCGATGGAGGAGAGGGGAATCGAAGAAGATTTTGCAGCCATTATCCCTAAGCATATCGCTCCTAGGACGATCAATTCCATGTTGACATCCCATATTTTAGAAAGGTTGAAAGATCATTCTGTTTCTGTAGGCGGTTTTGAAGGGGGAGTTCAGATTAAAATGATGAGCCGCCAAATTACCATCGACGTCTCTGATCAAGTGGTCAGAGAGCTGATCGCAATGTACATAAGACGTGATTTTAGAGACTTAATTTTTGCAGTTTAGGGTTCATGAATCGATATCCATTTATTATCGCCTCTTTGCCGACCATCCAATTTGGAAGTAAACCTGAGATTTCTTTCAAGGATGCAGAGGAGCTTCTCGCTTTGAACCTCGTGAGCTTTGATCGTAAAAAAGTGACGGCTTTGCTTCAGTTGATCGACATCGATAATATTAAGGCTCTTTGGCTAGGTTTGCCTTTACATCCTGCCGGTAGCATGAACGCAAAGGAGTTGGAAGAGGCTCTTTTAGTGAAAGATTTTCTCCCTCCCTTTGTAATTGATTTCCTCGAGCGCTATGAGACGGCGGAACAGCGTCTGGACCACTTCCCTTCCCTCTATGTCAGCCTCTATCAGGAAATGGCCTCTTTCTCAGATGGTTTTATCCGTTCTTATTACACCATGGAACGTGAAATTCGGCTTGTTTTGACTGCTTTGAGAGCCAAGCAAATGGGATGGGACCTTACCCAGCAGCTGCAATTTGAGGATATGGACGATCCTTTTGTTATGCAAATTTTGGTGCAAAAAGATGCAGAGGAATATACGGCTCCCCAAGAGTACGAACCTCTGAAGACTCTTTTTATGGAAAACCGCTTAGATCCGATGAAGCTCTACCGCAGCGTATTGCAATATCGCTTTGATCGGGTTGTCGAGCTGGAGGAGCAATATGCAAGCTTTTCTATCGATCGGATCCTAGGTTTTCTTGTGCGATTAATGATGGTGGAAATGTGGAGTCAGCTCGATGAACAAAAGGGGCTGGGTCTTGTGGATGATTTGAGTAAAAACGGTTAATTATGCAAAAAATGAAACACGCTGTCGGCCAAGTAGTGCAGGCTTTTGGAAACCTTCTCCATGTTCGGTTTGAAGGAAATATCCGCCAAGGCGAGATGGCTCGCGTTCGCGTAGGAGATGAGTCTCTTTTAGCCGAAGTGATTGAGATCGCGGGAAATGAAGCTAAGCTTCAGGTCTTTGAAGATACGAGAGGGATAAAACTTCATACTCCGGTTGAGTTCAACGGCCACCTTTTGGAAGCGGAACTGGGGCCAGGTCTTCTTTCTTCTATTTTCGATGGACTACAAAATCCTTTAGAAGATGTAGCTCGAGAGACGGGTGTCTATTTGCAAAGAGGCGTTTATATGCCTCCTCTTGATAGGACCAAGCTTTGGGGCTTTACTCCGACCGCAAAAGTAGGCGATGAGCTCTCCCGCGGCGATTCGATCGGTTTTGTCCTTGAGGGAAGATTCGAGCATAAGATTATGCTCCCTTTTTCTCATTTTGGAAAAATCAAACTCAATTACCTTGTGAAAGAAGGGTCTTATAACCTAGACCATGTGCTCGCTTCCGGCGAAGATGAAAAGGGGCAATTGATCGAAATCAAAATGCTGCAGCGCTGGCCTGTGAAAAATGCATTGATGGAAGGAAAAAAAGTTAGGGCCTCTCGAATGATGGATACTGGTCTCAGGATTTTGGATACCCAGTTCCCTATTTTAAAAGGAGGGACTTTTTGCTCTCCTGGGCCTTTTGGCGCGGGGAAGACGGTTATGCAGCACCACCTTTCTAAATATTCCGCTGTCGATATCGTGGTCATTGTTGCCTGTGGAGAAAGGGCTGGCGAGGTTGTTGAAGTCCTGCAAACATTTCCAGAGCTTATCGATCCTCATACTCATGAATCGCTTATGAAGCGAACAGTTATGATTTGCAATACCTCTTCCATGCCTGTTGCGGCACGTGAAGCTTCTGTTTACATGGGCGCAGCAATTGCTGAGTACTACCGACAGATGGGGCTTGATGTCCTCTTGCTGGCCGACTCCACTTCCAGGTGGGCGCAGGCAATGAGAGAAATGTCGGGCCGTCTCGAAGAAATTCCTGGAGAAGAGGCCTTCCCTGCTTATCTCTCTTCTCGTATTTCTTCATTTTACGAAAGAGCGGGTGTCGTAGAGCTGAAAGATCAGCGGATGGGGTCTCTAACAATCGGAGGCAGCGTTTCTCCTGCAGGGGGGAACTTTGAAGAGCCGGTGACCCAGGCATCTCTTGCTATCGTAGGGGCATTCCATGGCTTATCTCGAGCGAGATCGGATGCAAGACGCTACCCTGCTATCGATCCTTTGATCTCTTGGACAAAATATCTTCAAGAGGCCGGACGTGAGTTGAACCATCGATTGCCTCACTGGGCTGATCGTGTGCGTCAGGCTGCAACATTCCTTCGCAAAGGCGATGAGATCGGCAAAAGGATGGAAGTTGTCGGAGAAGAAGGGGTGGCCTTGGATGATATGGTGCTTTATCTTAAATCAGAGCTCTATGAGTTTTGCTACCTGCAGCAAAACGCTTTTGATAAAGAAGACGCCTATTGTCCGCTTGATCGGCAAGTTAAGCTTTTTAGTTTGATCTTGAAGATTTTTGATGGACAATTTAGCTTTGACACGCACGATGAGGCGAGAAGCTTCTTTTTGAATTTGCAAAATGACATAAAAAATATGAACTTTCTTCCGTTTGAGTCCCATCTTTACAAAGATGTCTATGCGGAAGTAGAAAGAAAACTCTCTTCAAGGATCAAAGCATGAGAAAGGTGTACGATCGTATTATCGACATGAGGGGGAATTTGATCACCGTGGCAGCCGAAGGGGGTTGTCTGGGTGAAGTGGCCCTTATTCATAAAAGCAATGGAACGAAAACGTATGCCTCAGTGCTCCGTTTTGAAGGCGATCTTGTTACCTTGCAGGTCTTTGAGAACACGCGGGGGATTTCCACAGGAGATCAGGTTACCTTTTTGAACCGTCAAGTGCAAGCGTCGTTCAGTGACTCTCTTTTAGGGCGCCGTTTAAACGGTTCTGGAGAGCCGATCGATTCAGGGCCTGATATCATGGGGACGCCAGTCGATATCGGCCAGCCATCTTTTAATCCTACAAAAAGGATTATTCCGAGAGAGATGGTCCGGACCAATATTCCGATGATTGATGTGTTTAACTGCCTTGTTAAATCGCAAAAAATACCCATCTTTTCTATCGCAGGAGAACCTTACAATGCGCTTCTTATGCGGATTGCGAACCAGACCGATGCTGAGGTGGTGATCATCGCCGGCATGGGACTTCGTTTTGATGACTACCAAGCCTTCATCGACAACTCGGAAAAGGCGGGCTCGATGGAAAAAACAGTGATGTTTATCCATCAAGCAACTGACCCAGCAGTGGAATGCCTTTTGGTTCCTGATATGGCGCTCGCTGTGGCTGAAAAGTTCGCTCTAGAAGGAAAGGACGTATTGGTCTTGATGACCGATATGACGGCCTATGCGGATGCGATCAAAGAGATTGCCATCACCATGGACCAAATCCCTTCGAACCGAGGTTATCCTGGCTCTCTTTATTCAGACCTGGCTTCGCGCTATGAAAAAGCGGTCGACATCGATCAAAGCGGCTCGATCACGATCATTTCTGTCACAACGATGCCTGGCGGCGATGTGACCCATCCAATTCCAGACAACACAGGGTACATTACCGAAGGGCAGTTTTATTAAAGCGGAGGGTGGATCGCACCTTTCGGTTCGCTGTATCGGTAACAACAGCAAGTGAATGGAAAAGTAACGCGGGAAGCCAATGGAGCCTTGGCGAACGCGATGATCCGCCTTTACGCTGATTCAAAAAAAGCGAGAGAACGGCAGGGGATGGGCTTTAAATTATCTAGGGGGGATGAAAAATTGCTCCGCTACTCTTTCCTTTTCGAAGAGAGGATGATGAACCTGCAAGTGAACCTACCTTTGGAAAAAGCTTTGGATTTAGGCTGGCTTACATTAGCCGAGTGCTTTGATCTTGAAGAGATTGGCGTGAAAAAGAATTTGGCGGAAAAATATTGGCCTAAAGAAAGCGGCGAATAGATGACTGTACTTAAACTGACAAAAAATGAGCTCAGATCGCAGCAGACACGTCTGCAGCAGTTTCAGCGGTATTTACCTACTTTGCAGCTCAAAAAAGCTATGCTGCAATTTGAGGTAAACCAGGCTCACATGGAGATCGTGATCTTGCATGAAGAGTTTGCCGAAAGCCGCATCCGAGTAGAGGAGTTCGCTCCTCTCTTACTCGAAAAATTGTCTTGCGATGTGACCCAATATGCAGAAGTTCTCCGCGTAAAGAAACGGTATGAGAATATTGCCGGTGTTGAGATCCCTATTTTTGAAAAAGTTGTTTTTCGTCCAGTGGATTATTTTTTGCTTGATACGCCTGTTTGGGTAGATCGAGCTACTCAACTTCTTCAAGAATTCGTCATTGTCAGAGAAAAAATTGCAGTAGCCGAAGAAAAGAGGCGCGCGCTGGAAAAAGAATTGAGAGAAGTCTCTATCCGCGTTAACCTTTTTGAAAAGGTCCTTATCCCTAGATCGATCGAGAATATTAAAAAAATTCGGATTTTTTTAGGAGATCAGCAGCTAGCTGCTGTCGCACAGGCGAAAGTGGCAAAACGAAAAATATCGAAAAGAAAAGAAATTGCATGATCATAGACCTCCATAAGTATTTGATTTTCGGCGCTAAAGAACAAATGGATCAATTCTTTTCCTTGGCTCAGCGTGCAGGTTTTTTAGAGTTTATTGGTCTTTCTCATAAAAAAAGCCTGGAGATGAACGATGAGATAAAAACTCTTTTGGCCGCCATTAAAATTGCGAAAAAATATACGACCCACCCGAATGAAGTTCCTCCTCATTTGACAGATCCTTTGAATTTAGCCTATCAAATTGTTGAAGCTCATTCTCTTTTAGAGCGCCTTCTTGATGAGGAGCGTATTTTAAGCACTGAGATTTCCCGTATTTCTGCGTTTGGTGATTTTTCTGCTCAAGACATCCGCGATATAGAGCAAGAAGGGAAACGCGTTTTTCAATATTTTTGCATGAACAGCGATCTTGCTAGAGAGGCAGCTCTTCCTCCTGAGGTCATCTACGTTGGAACGGAGTATGATCTAGATTATTTTGTTGCGATCAATCGGGATAAAATGCGCTATCCTAAAATGATCGAGATGCAGATTGAGCATCCAGTAGGGGAGTTGAGAGAAAAGCTTTTTTTAACAAAAGATAAAATTAGCCACACAGAGACCCAGCTGCGCTCGTTTGCAAATGCCCTCGCCTTTCTTCAAGAAGGATTGGTCAATTGTTTAAATGAGCACCATTTGCGCTTAGTCAAGCATGATGCTGGCTTTCCCTAGGGACAGGCTGTATTTGCTATAGAAGCATGGATTCCTAAAACTCGTCTTAAAGCTTTGCAAGGACTTCTCAGCGGTCTTGACATCGTAGCTGAACCGATCCAGATCGAACCCACGGACCGGATCCCTACCTGCATGGAAAACAAACGGCTCGGGAAAATGGGCGAAGACCTCGTGCATATTTACGATACTCCTGCCCACACGGACAAAGATCCTTCGTCTTGGGTGATGGTCTTTTTTTCGATCTTTTTTGCCATGATTGTTTCCGATGCTG
>DAINNB010000002.1:0-32681 GCA_036736085.1 Chlamydiales bacterium | reverse complement strand
GGAAGCTGAAGAGACGGGAAAACGGAATAAAGGATATTCTTTTCCTTCAAACACCCCTTTCTCTTTTGGCTGCAATGTGCTGCCGATCAAAAATTTAGTGCCAGTCGAAGAATCTTCAAAAAGAACTTCTTGATATTGTGGGTGAGTATTGTCTTTCATGGGAACAAACCTTGTTTTCTTAGAATAATTTCCCATCAAACATATCCGATGCTCAGCAAAAACACAAGAATTTTATCCACACTTTTGCTATAAACAAAATATGTCTAACCCATTTTACCAGCAATTGAGCCCAACTCCGACGCCGAAATGGCTAAAGTTTTTTTTAACCCTGATGACGATGGCCACTCTCGCGTCTGCCTTTTTCCCTCAGTTTACTCCCCTCTTCGGCCTTTCAGAAGAAGGGATCGACCGTTTTTTTTATTGGCAATGGCTCTCTTACGCTTTATTTGAACCCTCTAGCGGCGGCCTCTCTTTTTCTCTCATCATCCAGCTGGGATTTTCTCTTTATCTTTTGTGGATTTTTGGAAGATCCGTGATCGATCGACTTGGACCCTCTCGATTTATCTCTCTTTTTTTAGGATCTGCAATCATCGGGGGATTAACGGCCTGGGGGCTGCTCAAAACTCTTCATTCACCTTTGACCTTCGTCGACCCAAGGCCAGCTCTTTATGGCTGCATGTTCTCCTGGACGATCCTCAATGCAAACGCGACTGTTTTACTCTTCTTTGCCGTCCCCTTCAACGCGTGTCGGGCCCTCTATGTGTTCCTCGGCATTAGCTTATTGATCGACTTATCCCACGGAAACTGGCCGGCGGCTGTAGCTCTTTTAGCGGCCCTCGCGTATGCCTATTTTTTCACCCTTATTTCATGCCAAATGCTGAGTCCTTTTTCCTTTATGCACCCTTTGGAAAAGATAATCATCCGCGCAAGCTCCCGGCTAAAACGCTGGCCTGGCAAATCTGAGCAGGTCTACCATTCGAGTAAGATCTACGATATCCGCTCAGGCAAGCCCGTCTTAGATGACGAGCAATTTATGGACGCGATGCTGACGAGGATTTCTTTATACGGAGAAGAGTCGCTCTCCCCCGAAGACCGAAAACGGATGGAACAAATTTCAGCGCGCAAGAGAAAAAAGTAAAAAACAGATCCGATCACATTCCGCAATCGTACTCGTTAGGCCAAGAATGAATGTCAAACTCTAACCTAAAAAAAGCCAAAGCGGCATCTTCTACAAAACGGTACTCTTTTGTAAGACCTCTTCTATCAATCCAATCTAAAATATACCCTCTTGGATTACCTTGAAATCTAGGGGTATCGATCACATGAAGAATATAAGCCAATCTCTCTTCTCTATATTCCGAAGGATCCGTTCCGATAAAGGCGTAAGCCTTTTCTTTCAACTTTTGGATCCATTCCTCTCTTTGAACAGCGACGATATCCCGAGGAGAAATTTCTGAAGCCTCTCTCAATACATAAACGCGCGGCCGACCCACTTTTCGAGTGAGTTCAATTGTCGTCTCGCAAGGATCGATCCATTCAACAAAAGAACTTACACAAGAAGGGACCGTTGCAGCAAAACAGGCCAACAAACAAAAAGCTCTTGAGAAAGAACTTTTTTCTATGCCAATTTTCGGACTTTTGTCTGCACGTTCAAAATAAGTAAATACTGAACTCATACCACTACAAATTTTCATTTAGTTATCCTTAGAGGGTCTCTACAAAGTAAGGTTCTCCTCAATGAAAAGGAGAACGACTTTTTTTCTCAGCTTGATTAAGACAAGCTTTCTAGTTTCTGATTTGGGGGAATGGCTTTCCAGATATAGAAAATTCGTTAAAGTAAGTGAAAGCATAGCTTTCTACCATAAGATAGTTATCGCCAGAGCCTCCTCTTGCTCCCCATTGACGAACATATTCTCCCGGATTAGCCTGATACTCAGGGTTTTCTAAAACACCCAAAATATAAGCCAAACGTTCGCTTTGGAAATGATCTCCCCCAAAGTTAAAGTTCGCTACCCAAGTTGCATGCTCTCTTCAAGAGCTGCCGGCACTGCTGTTCGAGAACGCGGATTTCCGATCAATTCATCTTTAAAATTGATAACATCTTGGTATCTGGCTCTAGCAAAAGCAGAAACTTCTGCGCGCGCAATTTCCGCTTTTTCTTCAATTGTTTTGCCAAATTGTTGAAAATGGGGAAGAGCTGCAGAAGAGATTTTCCGTCCTAGCTCAAGCGCTTTTTGATCTAAATGATACTCTCTTACAATGACATCAGTAGCGTAGGTGAAAGCGACAACGGCAGGCAGGATGAGCGTACAATAAGCGCAGACTTTTAACGCTCCAGAGACAAACGTCTTGGCGTCATCAGTTTTAACGGCAGCATGCAGATCGTTAAAACCTGTAAAAAATTCCTTACAAACGTCCGATATTTTCATAATCTTGACTCCTAAAAGCTATCAATTTTTTCACAAAAAACTCAAGTTCTCAAGTTTTTTCGGGTGAATTATATGCGAACGGTTGATTAAAAAGCGAAGTTTATTTTCTTAAGAGTTCGTCAAGCTCAAAACATCTTGTTGATGGGCTAATAAAGCGGCGTAAGCCACTTGAAGACCATCCAAGATCCCCTCTTCATAACGAAAGTGGGGGTGCAATTCAAGCTCTGGAAAGTCATTAGGCTGTAAAAGATCGTCGAGCGTTACGCGAGGAACAATGCGCTGGGCGGCCGCCAGCATTTTTTTTCTTTGCCCGTCGATAAGTTCTTGTAAAAGCTCCATTTCAGCATTCATGGATCGCCGCCTTTTTTCGTTTCTGTTGAAAAAATTTTTTCAAAAGAGCCGCTGACTCCTCTTCCAAAACACCTGAGAGGATCTCGATTTCATGCATAGGATGTTTTTGAGAAAAAATATCGCTCCAGCTTCCGTTAGCGCCGACTCGAAGATCTTTCGCCCCCCAAACAAGTCTTGTTACCCGAGAAGAGAGCAAAGCTCCTGCACACATGCAGCAAGGCTCTAAAGTGCAGTAAAGGGTCGCATCGGTTAAACGCCAATTGCTCAGCTGGGAAGCCCCCGCAGTCAAGCATAGCATTTCAGCGTGGGCCGTCGCATCTTGCAAAAGCTCCGTTTGATTATGTCCTCTCGCAATGATCCGGTTTTCAAAGACCAAGACAGCGCCGACTGGGACCTCGTCTTTTTCATAGGCCTTTAAGGCCTCTTTCAAGGCCTCTTTCATAAATTGGACATCTCGGAGAATGGGGTCGTTCATGCTTGCAATTGCTTTTGAAGGGCCCTGATCTGTTTTTTCAACGCTTCCGTGTCCACTTGGTATTTGCGAAGCACGCCCGAAACCTTGCTCTCAAATTTTTCTTGCAAGCGAGAGAGCTCTCTTTGCTGGCGCTCAATGATTTGCTGCAAAGTTTCTTGAGTAAGGTCCGATGCTGCATTAGCTTCTTCGATCTTTTTAGCCTCTAAAGCATCCGCACGAAGGGCTTCAAAAATGGAAGAAGGGAACACCACACCGTTCAAAACAGAAAACAGATAAAGATCGACAGCTCCAAAATGCTCCGTTCCTCTGAGCACTTGGTCGCTTTCAGGCCCTGTCAGCTCCTTTAATTCATTGAAATCGGGACGGATTTCACTAAGACGTTCAGCGAAATGAGCATAGAGATCGCCATGCTTGAACACCCAATGGTTCACTACCCATTCCGTGAGCGATTCATGGCCTTCGAGAAGCTCTTTTTCAAAAGCTGAAAAAATTTCTTCCGTTTGCAAACGATTCAACGGACGGTTTCCAAAATGTTTTTTATAAAAAACTTTATCCCCCAATAAATAATCTGCTTTAATGTCTTTTTTAATAGAAGTTAAAATATCATTGACCCAAGGACGTAATAATTCAAATTTATTTTCCACAAAATCACCTGCTTGTTGATAACGAAAGCATAGCACCGAGACCAGCAAAATGCAACGATCGCGTTGAGCCTCTTGCTTTGATTAAGAAAATCAGGTACAATACCGTGTATGATATGTCAAAAACTTGCGAACTAACCCTCGAATCAGGAGAACGTCCTCCATGTCTTTAGATAAAGGTACTAAGGAAGAAATTACTAAAAAATTTCAACTACATGAAAAAGATACCGGTTCGGCCGACGTCCAAATCGCTATTTTAACAGAAAGAATTGCTGAGCTCACTGAGCATCTCAAACTAGCTCCAAAAGACAATAGCTCTCGCCTTGCCCTTTTAAAACTCGTTGGGCAAAGAAGAAAGCTTCTTGATTATCTCAATTCCACGGACACAAAAAGGTATCAAAACCTTATCGTCCGCCTAAACTTGAGAAAATAAAGTTTTTACCAATGAGCTCCTTCAGACTTACGTCCGGAGGAGCGAATCCATATACAAACCCCAGGAGATCGGGAGCAATAGAGAACAGAAATAAGCCTTCGAATCTCGAAGTTTTCTTTCTGATTTCTATTCCCATCCGCTTCTCCTCTTACCCCACACCACAACTTACAGGAGAATACTATCCATGCTAAAACAACATACACTATCCATACCCGTCGGTAAAAAAACTCTTCACCTGGAAACAGGGAAAATTGCCCGCCAAGCCGGAGGCTCTATCCTTTTGCGCTGCGAAGAGACCGCTGTTCTCGCAACCGCCTGCGCCGCTGCAGCTCCCGCTGAAGGCGTCGACTTTTTCCCTCTCCGCGTCGATTATCAAGAGAGATTTTCTTCAGTAGGAAAAACAGCAAGCGGTTTCATTAAGCGTGAAGGAAGACCTGCTGAAAGAGAGATCCTCACAAGTCGCCTCATCGACCGCCCTCTTCGCCCTATGTTTGAAGAAGGTTATTATAATGAAGTCCAAGTCCTCGCTTACGTTCTTTCGTATGACGCTCTCCATCTGCCCGATGTGCTCGCTATTTGCGCCGCCTCGGCAGCTCTCGTCATTTCAGAAATCCCCCTCATCAAACCGATCGGCGCAGTCCGGGTAGGTCTTATCGAGGGCACGTTCGTCATCAACCCAACTTCTGAAGAGATGAAGCAATCTAAGCTCGATCTCGTTCTAGCTGGAACGGAAGATGCGATCTTGATGATCGAAGGATTTTGCGACTTCCTTACAGAAGAGCAAGTGATCGAAGCGATTGAAACAGGACACAAAGCCATTCAAACTATTTGCCATCACCTTAGCCAGTGGCAAAAAGAGATCGGCAAACCCAAAAAGAACGATACTCTCCGCAAAATCCCGCAGGAAGTTCAAAATGCCGTCCGTGCTTCAGCGACCGATCTTTTATCTTCAGCCCTGCGCATCGCATCCAAAAGCGAAAGAGAAGCCACGATTGCCGAGATCCAACAAACAGTCCTTTCCACCCTCACGGGAGAAACGAGCGAATCAAAACATCTAAAAACTGATGTTGTTTTAGCTTTCAAACAGCTCCAATCGACCCTCATGCGCAACATGATCCTCGACACTCACAAAAGGATAGACGGACGCGGCTTGAAAGACATCCGCCCCATCCACATCGAACAAAGCTTGCTTCCCCGCACACACGGTAGCTCGCTCTTCACCCGCGGAGAAACGCAGGCGATCGCCGTCTGCACGCTAGGAGGAGAGAACTCAGCGCAGCGCTTTGAAGACCTCCACGGAGAAGGCGCCGCCCGTTTTTTTCTGCAGTACTTCTTCCCTCCATTCTCAGTCGGCGAAGTAGGACGGATCGGAGCGCCCGGCCGCCGCGAAATCGGGCACGGGAAGCTCGCAGAAAGAGCGCTAACTGCCATCTTGCCTAAGAAAGAAGCATTCCCCTACGTCATTCGAATCGAGTCCAACATCACAGAGTCAAACGGGTCTTCCTCTATGGCTTCTGTATGCGGAGGCTGCCTGGCCCTGATGGACGCAGGAGTTCCTATCACGCGTCCTGTAGCAGGCATCGCGATGGGCCTCATTTTAGAAGGCGATCGCCATGCGATTCTCTCTGATATCCTCGGGGCTGAAGATGCGCTCGGCGACATGGACTTTAAAGTCACTGGCGACGATCGCGGTATCACAGCTTTCCAAATGGACATCAAGGTCGAAGGGATCACTCATACTGTTATGGTCCAAGCGCTTCACCAAGCGAAAGAAGGCCGCGCCCACATCCTCCAAAAGATGCTAGCCGTTTGCCCTCAAGCAAAGCAAGAGATGTCCATCTACGCGCCGCGCATTGAGACAATGCAAATTAAGCCAAGCAAGATCGGCGTCGTCATCGGCCCAGGCGGCAAACAAATCCGCGCCATCATCGAAGAGACCGGCGTACAGATCGACATCAACGACGAAGGCCTCGTCAGCATCGCGTCGACAGACGCCGTCGCCATGGAAAAAGCCAAAAAGATCATTTTCAATCTCACAGCTGAGCTCGAGATCGGAAAAATCTACACAGGCCGTATTGTCTCGACAGTCGCATTCGGCTTCTTCGTAGAAATCTTCGGTAAAGAAGGCCTCTGCCATATCTCCGAAATCTCTACAAAACGCCTCGCCACCATCCAAGATGCCCCTTTCCGCGACGGAGATTCCATCGAAGTCAAAGTCCTCGACATCAACGATAGAGGCCAAATCAAGCTCAGCCACCGCGCTGTTCTTGAACAGGCAGCTCACCGCTAGACCGACCTCTGGGGTTTTATGGGGCGCTGCCCCATGCCCCGCCAAAGGACTTCGTCCTTTGGAATCCTATTTGTTTTTTTAGTTTATGTAAGACAGGGGCTTACATAAACTAAGAATTAAGAAAAATCCAGTCATGCTATGATCCCTTAACAAACTTAAAATTCCAAAGGACGAGGTTCTTTGGGATCCTATTTTTTTAGTTTTTGCAAGACGGAGTCTTGCACAAACTAACAGTCAAGAAAATCCCATCGTGTTATAATCCCTCAACAAACTCAGGATTCCAAAGGACGAAGTCCTTTGGCGGGGTTTGGGGCGGCGCCCCAAGGCTTTTAAACAATAGATGTACTATGCAAAGAATTTTAGCTCGACAATTATCTCAACATGTAGGTCAACCTGTGCTTGTAAAGGGCTGGCTGAATACGACCCGCTCATTTGGTAAACTTACCTTTTTAATTTTACGCGACCGGACTGGATTTATTCAGATTGTCGTAGAGGATAAAGAGGAGTGTAAGAAGATAGAGACACTGCAGCCTGGATCGATTTTGTCGGTGAGGGGAAAGGTGATTGAATCTAGGGAAGCTAATCAAGGGATGGAAATTGTTGAGGCTTTGATCGAGGTGGATAATCCGATTCATGCTGTGCCTCCGATTGAATACTATAAACCTCAGATTAGAAGCGACTTAGAGGTGATTTTAGACCATCGACCAATCGCGTTGAGAAATCGGGAGCTTGCGGCTGTGTTTAGGATCCAGGCGGAGATTGTTCATGCTTATCGTTTGTATATGCATGATCATGTCCAGGCTGTAGAGTATTTTGCTCCGAATATTATTGGAGCATCTTCGGAAGGAGGAGCGGAGTTTTTCAATGTCGATTATTTTGGGTACACAGCGACGCTGGCCCAAAGCAGTCAGTTGTATAAGCAAATTATGGTCGGCGTGAATGAAAGGGTGTTTGCTCTTATGCCTTTTTTTAGAGCGGAACCATCGCAAACGACAAGACACTTGTCAGAAGGCAAGCAGTTTGAATTTGAGATGGGATTTTTTGAACACTGGCATGAAATTTTAAACATTCAAGAAGGATGCATTAAGTTTATTTTGTCTTATCTTCATAAGCACGCCCAAGCAGAGATTGATGTACTGGGAGGAAAAATTGTACAAGCACCCGAGGACGTCCCTTTTCCTAGACTTACATTTAAAGAGGCGCAGGAACTGTATTTTAAGAGAACGGGAATTGACGAGAGAAATGAACCTGATTTGAGTCCGGCTGCTGAAAGAGATTTATGCGCATGGGCCCGAGAAGAGAAAGGAACTGACCTTGTCTTTATCACAGACTGGAAGACGGAAAAGAGACCGTTTTATGCTTATCCGAAGGAAGAGGAGCCAACGCTCACCAACACCTTTGATTTGCTCTGCGCGGGTACTGAGATTACTTCGGGAGGGCAAAGACGGCACACGTATGCTTCGATGTTAGAGGGAATCCGCGGCAAAGAGATGGACCCTGCTAACTTTCCTGATTATTTAAGCATATTTGAATACGGCATGCCAGCGCACGGCGGCTTTGGAATGGGTTTGGAAAGGCTTACTATGACACTCTTGAAACTGAGAAATATTCGAGAAGCTTCCCTTTTCCCCTCAGACACAAAGAGGATTGCCGGCAATAGGATTAAGGCAAAATTCTTTTTCGGGCCGGAAACGATCCGCAACGAAATTATAAGGCTTTTGCACCAACACAAAATGCCATTTGACCATCAGGAGCATGAAGCTACACCCACATCGGAAGATTCCGCCCGCGTACGAGGCACTTCCATGGCGGAAGGAGTTAAGGCATTGGTACTTCGAGGCAAGTCGACTAAGAAAAACTACCAATTCAACATTCCATCCCACTTAAAACTCGACATGAAGGCCGTTGCAGAAGCAGTCGGTGAAAAATGCGAGTTTGAAGATCCAGCAGTATTAGAAGAGCGCTATGGGCTCAAGATCGGAGGGATCCCTCCTTTTGGACAGCTCCTAAATCTCGATACCTATTTCGATGAACAAATTATGGAAAACCCCAAAGCCGCTTTCAACTGCGGTCTTCTCACCGAATCGATCGTTATGCAAGCTAACGACCTGATCACCTTAGTCAATCCGAAGTTTGGACGTTTTGCTAAAGGATCGTCCTAGCCTTATATGAGCTCCCCCCTTTCTAGGGGGAGCTCATTTTCCTAACCTTCTTTAATAGTTATTTTGACAGGTCTGGATGCTTTGCTTTTCAAAAAAGTCACCTTTAACAAACCATCTTTGCAGGTAGCCTGAGGCGCAGCCTGTTCGTCGATGCGGATTGGAATGGGGACTCGGTAGGAAAAGCTGCTATTGACCTTGCACAAGTACTTTTCCCCTTTTTCTTCTTCTTGAGCTTCGGCCTTGATCCACAAAACCCCTTTTTCAAACGTCACATGGATATGCTCCATTTTAACGCCTGGAACATGAGCTCTGACATAAAGATGGTCTTCATCTTCAGAAATCGACACGTCCGATTGGACTGCTTTCGCATCAGCAAGCATAGGACTCATTCGATAGTCATCAAACACTTCATCTAAAAAGAAAGGCAACATACCACGTTTCATATTGATCTCCTTTGCCATACTCGGCAGGTTATCTTGTTTCTAACAAGACCCATCATACAAAATAAGAATATTTTCGTCTAGCACTCGACGTAACCGACTGCTAAAAATCTCATTTTTCACCAAAAAAAATCAAAAGGAGTCCAGAGGACTTTAGTCCTTTGGCGGGGTGGCGGGGCGGAGCCCCGCTATTAGCGCGGAAAAGAGCCCTTACGAGCTCAATCCTGGCTGAGGATTTACATTGGGAACATTAGGCGCAGCAGCAGACACTGGAGGAGGAGGTGGCGGGGCTTTCATCTGAAGATCGTCGGCTGCTTTGAGGCGGCCGCGCTTGATGTCGGCATTCCAAGAGCCGTCCATGATCTCTTTCACGTCGGTGGCATCGAGAGTTTCAAATTCCATGAGCATGTCGGTCATGAGCTGGACCTTGTCTCGATTTTTCTCGAGGATGTCGAGAGCTTGCTTGTGAGCTTCGTCGATGAGAGAGCGCACCTCTTTGTCGATCGCGCGGGCGGTCTCATCGGAGTAGTTCTTTTCACGGTAGTTTTGCATGCCGAGATACTGACCAGACTCAGTTTGCTCGTCGTAAGAAACTGTACCGAGCTTATCGCTCATGCCCCACTCGCAAACCATGGCGCGGGCAATTTTGGTCGCTTGCGTGATATCATGCTGAGCGCCTGAAGACATATCTAGAACAAAAATTTCTTCTGCAGCGCGTCCTCCCAAGAGAACGATAAGGCGGTCCAAAACTTCTTTTTTCCAATAGCTAAGACGGTTTTTCTTGGGCATGAAGTGGGTAGCCCCGAGAGAAAAACCACGAGGAATGATCGTTACTTTGTCTACAGGGTCGCTGTGGGTAACGATAAGCCCTGCAATGGCGTGGCCCGATTCATGATAAGCTGTTGTTAATTTTTCTTTCTCGTCCATTTCGAGACTACGGCGTTCTTTTCCGTAGCGCACTTTGTCGCAAGCTTCTTTTACTTCAACGGAAGTGACGGCGGAGCGTCCTTTGCGAGCGGCAAGCAAAGCTGCTTCATTAAGGACATTTTCTAAATCGGCGCCAGAGCTGCCTGGAGTTGAACGGGCTACATCCATTAGATCGACAGATGAATCGATCTTGATTCTACGAGCGTGGACTTTAAGGATTTCATAGCGGCCTTTGATATCGGGCAGATCGAGGGTTACACGGCGGTCAAAACGGCCAGGACGGAGCAAGGCGCGGTCTAAAATGTCCGGACGGTTCGTAGCGGCCACTAGAATAACCCCTTCTTTCGTATCAAATCCATCCATTTCAACGAGGAGCTGGTTCAACGTCTGCTCTCTCTCATCATGGCCTCCGCCGATGCCAGCGCCTCGATGGCGACCGACGGCATCGATCTCATCCATGAAGATAATGCAAGGCGCGTTTTTCTTTGCCTGATCAAACATGTCGCGGATACGACTGGCGCCTACGCCAACAAACATCTCGACAAAATCAGAACCGGAAATCGAAAAGAAAGGACGGTCAGCTTCTCCTGCCACAGCTTTGGCAATCAATGTTTTACCCGTTCCCGGAGGACCCACAAGCAAAACCCCTTTGGGAATGCGGGCGCCGAGGGCTGTGAACTTAGATGGATCTTTTAAGAAATCGACGATCTCAGTTAGCTCTTCTTTGGCCTCATCGGCTCCAGCAACATCTTTAAATGTCACCTTATTCGTCTCTTTGGTCATCAATTTTGCAGGCGATTTGCCAAAATTCATGGCGGAAGAACCGACCCCTTTCATCTGACGGGAGAATACGAAATAGAGAAAGAGGACAACTAAAAGAAGCGGGAGAACTGTTAAGAGATAGCTAAAATAATTAGGAGAAGGCTCTTGACTCTTAAACGTTCTCTCAAGGACCGTATTGCGCGCTTGATCAGGAGCTCGATAAGCCAAGCCTTTATTTTGTTCAAAGCTTTTCCACTCTTGCTGAGCAGACGCAAACCAATGACCGTAAATTTCAGGGTCCTGCTTTTCCAAAGCGCGAGTCGAAAGCTCTTGATTATTGAAAAACCAAATGACTGAAGAGACCTTTTGTCTCGACTTGTCAAGCAGCGCAGTATTTTTCTCCAAATTCTGCTCAACTTCTGCATATTGCTTAAGCTCTTCTACATAGCTGCGGACGCTGCGGAGCATGCCAAGCCGCACGCTGTCTTGCTCTGCGCCGAGCAAGGTAATAAATGTCGTCAGCTCGGAGATTGCATCGCGGTACACCCTAAGCTGGCTCTCCGGCTCTTGTCCTTCTACTTGCTGAAGAGTGCGATCAAGGGCTTTTAATTTTCCTTTGGCTTCCTCGTTGCCAATCCCTAACGCGGGAGAGCGGAGGCGCGAGACAAACTCTCTCAGCTCTTTTCCAACCGCATCGACTTGTTCAAATGAAGGCTGGCTTTGAGCTGCGCTATAGGCTTTTTGGATCATTGGCAAGCTGACCACTTCCTGATCAGACAATTGTCTTACTATGATCGAGCTATCTCTATCGACAGTGTCATAGGAGGCTCCTACAACTGTATATCCAGAACGAGAGAGCGAAACACCCGCGAGACGGAGGTATAAATCGGCTGCGTCGCGCACATTTTTTTGCAAAGCATCTAATTCAGCGGCCAAGCCGGAAGCTTCGCTAGAAAGGACATGATGCTCCTGCAAAAGTTCTAAATAGCGGTAGCGATCGACGCTATCGGATTCAACCTGAGGGCGGAACCTTCCGCTGAAGGTAACCAAATTCTCATTTTGTGCAATTTTTCGATTTTCTTCAGGAATCGTTAAATCTAAGTTGATCAAATGCTCGACTTGGTGGCTAAAAGAGACTGTAGCTTCACGATTTGAAGTAAAAGTCTGAATGCCGAGAATGATCAAAATAGCCGCCAGGAGGACTAAAAAAAATCCTCCTGGAAAACTCTTCTTCGCGTCTGGTTTCATGCGTAAGCCGCCTTATTCAAATAAATACGCTTCATAGCCCCATCTTTTGGTCAAATGGGTTATGAATCCTTAAGTGTATAATCATAAATACATCGGGTCAATTAAAGCACCTTTGCACCATAAAAGTAAAGATCGGAACCTATCCTACCCGCCAAAAATCAGCTCATAGCAAAAAAAAGATAAATTGTCTTCGATCTAAAGAGAAAAAAACTTCATTATCCTGAACAAAAGAGATTTGTATCACAAGAAAATCGAACAGAATAGCCCTCAGAGCCCTGTAGGCTAAAGAGGTCTGCGGCCCACCCTTCCAGATTGTAGAGACAAGGAAGATGAGGCCTTAAAAAAGCTGGAATTTTTTGTTGATAAAGATTTTTTGCGAGCGACGAAACAAAGGTGCTTGGCAAGCCAACTCGGTGATTTCCTGCAGGGACACAGAATGAGGCATCCCCTAAGAAAAAATCAAGCCATGTACTGCAGCCAGGCTTAAACGGAGAAATCTCGACCCGCCAGTCTCCAGAATAAAAAACCCCCTCCTGCAACGGAATTGATTCAGCAAAACGGGGAGGCTTCTCCGCCAGATAAAAGAGATACCCCCTATCCGCCAATAGGCGGGGGCCAAATGAGCGGTTAGCTTGCCTCGAAACTAAAGCATTTACTAGACCTTCGAGGATGGTGCGGCTCAAATTTAAGCTCAGCCTCTGCAAAAGATGGCGCATTTCCAAGGGTTCAGAAGAGCTAGGAGGCAAGACCCAACCCCAAGGACCTTTTCGCAGCTGAGAAAACGCCTCTCCTGTTTTTCTATCTAAATATTCCTGCAGCTCTAAAGAACGCTTGCCCAAAAGGGCAAGATTGCCAGAAACCTCCTTGCCAAAGACCTTAGATAAGTCGGGCAAAATCTTTGTCCGCATCCTAGCCCTTAAATAGGCAGGATCTCTATTCGTGGCGTCATCAATCGCCGTTAATCCCTTTTGATGTAAATAGGCAATGAGATCGCTACGGGAGACGGACAGCAAAGGACGCCAAATCGGCATGCTCTTCAAAAAAGAAACTGGTTTCATTCCGCTTAAATAGACTAAATGAGCCCCTTCAAGAGTTCGCTTCAACGCCGTTTCAGCCCAATCATCCGCTTGATGGGCAAGCAAAAGAGCCTGAAAAGGAATTTTTTCAAATAAAGACGAGAAGAAAGAAAGTCTTTTCACACGAGCCGCTGATTCGCGGCGGTCAGGATCTAATCTCACTGTATAAAAAGGCAACCCTAGGTTTTCAGCCTCCTGTTTCAAGGAAACGGCCTCCAAGGAACTCTCCTCTCTCCAACCATGGTCTACATGGGCTAAATGAGGACGGATGCCAAGCTCCAAAAGAAGATAGAGAAGAGCCTTGGAATCAGGCCCTCCGGAATATCCCAATAAAAGAGGGTCGTTTTGATTCCAATGCTCGGACAAAAATTCTTGCACCCGGCAAGATAATGACATAGAAGTTAATCAGCTTCGGACAAACTGCCTTGAATCACTTTCATCCTCTCTTCCAAAGGGACTCGCAATCCAGGAGCAAAATCATCCATTAATTTCTTAAGGGTTGCATATTCCTTTATTTCCTCTGAAAACCAAAAAGGAATAAGCTTTTCGCGCATACGTTGCTGCACATCTTGCCATCCTGCTTGAATATTTTCAGCACCAAAGTTTTGAAGGGCTTCAGAAAATGCTTTAACCTCAGCAGAGCATTTTTCGAAATCTTTTTCATTTTGAGCTGTGAATTCAAGAGCAGAAGCAATCTGTTTCGACAATTCTTCCGAAGAATCACCCGCGAAGTATTTTTTAAGCAATTCTTTATAACTGTCTCTCTGACGAACTAAAACATCTCTTCCTGATTCAACATCCATTTTTAAATGGGAAGCAATATCGTTATCAATAGCAATCATCTCTCCAACCTTCGAATTTCTAAACATTAGATTGCCGAGATTGACTTTCTCTTCAACGTTGATGACAAAGCTTGCATCTTCCTCTCTCAATTCTATAGGAACAAACCTATCCAAATTGCCTATCATAAAATCTAACGCTGAAATCTGCCCTATCTGTTTAAAAAAGAGAATTTTATCTTGTTCGCTCAAAGCTTTAAAATTCCCAGAAGCGATAAAGTCGAACATATTCTGTCCAATAATTTTTTCCATGAACATAACAGGCTTGGCTTGCGACAAATCTTCTTTCGTCCTAAGCTTCTCTTCGCTATCACTCTCAACATCACTTTCGTCTTCTTCTACTTCGCTCCCAAAATCGCTTTCAATTTCTTCTATTTCGCTCTCAGATTCACTTTGTGTTGGCTCAACCTCACCTTCTGACTCACTTGTCATGAACTCAATTTCGCTTTCTGATTCAGCGTCGCTCACATCGCTTTCGGTCTCCTCATTCAAATCTTCGAGAACTTCTAGCCCGCCTTTCAGATTCGCAAAACATTGATGTAATGCCGATGCATCATCTTCCTTCAATTCTTTGCTTTCTTCCTTGCTTGTCAAATAAATCTTTTTATCAAAACTAATAGCAGAAGAATGAGGAACTTGAAAGCCTAATCCCAATACTTTAAAAAAAACTCCATACACACGATTGCAGACAAACTCTCTTGGCGAGTCTATTTGTTTTATGACTACAGAAAAGGGTTTTGTATCATCGGAGCCTTTTTTAGGGTAAGTGTAATCAACAAGAATTGTAGGACCGTTTTCACCTCTATCAGCCCTTTGCACAGGAATGGCCAACAAGGCTGCCGCATCTTTTTCCACTGTCCGAGCTCTTTTTTCTAAATCCTCTATCGGTATTAAATTATCCGCCTCAGATTCAGGCGGAGGGAAATAAAAACCAAGAAGAGTGGATTCATCATCCAAACTCAAAACCTGAAAAAGTCTTTCAAGATCAGCTTCGGGCGATTGATTGGCAGCCAATTCCTTCGCGTACTGATCCGAGCCATTAACCTCAGAAGCTTCTCGATCAGATTGAGCGGAAAATTGATGAAACGATGCAACGAAGCCCTTCAACTTTTGAGCCAAATCAGAAAGCTCTTTTCGATTACCTTCGTTCTCAGAAACCTGGTTCATTACATGAACCAAACGGACAGAAACTCCTAATATTTTTTGAGCTTGATCAGCGGTTTCCATTTTTTGCACAAAAGGAAACACATCTTTATCTACAATAAGACTTGCCATATTTTCACCCCTCCACGCAAGCGCGCAAAACTATTATTTTTTATAAACCTACAAATATTATACAAATAAGAAGAATATAACAACAGCTATTTCACTTAAAAATCGCATTATATATATTTTTTTTAAATTAAATTTATTGCTTTTAGCGATGCTTTTTTGTAAAATTATAAAACGTATAGGGCTCAACAGACTTACAAGAGGTCTTAAAGCCACACAAAACATTGGTTTTTACTGACTTACCACATTTCATGTCAAAAAAAACCAATACGACAGAGGAAGTAAAAATATAAAAAGTTGCTTCTACATCGAAGAGAATATAAAATGAACTGAAGAATTTTTTCGGTTTTTTTAATTGCCTTCGATGCAGAACGTCATTAAACATTATTTAAAAAGGGAAATTTATGTCTGTTTCATCTTCCGCCTCACAACAAATCCTCTGGGTAAAGAAAGTTGAATACCATGCTAGCCACGCCTCTGCTGAGGACTGCAAAAACCTCGAAAAATTAGCAGAGAACTTCTATTTACTCGAGCCTCCTATCGATTCCGGAGTTGACCTAGTCAATCATAAAATCATGAATGATGAACCTCATTTGCTTCAAAGCTGTTCAGAAATTGCCTTGCTCGCAAAAAGCGTGTTAAACAATCTGAAAAACCAACGATAAACAAACTATAAGTCGAAAAATCTTACTTGAGCTACCATCTCTAAATATACCGCTCGTGGCTCACAAAGAGTCTGTTGAACGGAATGACGCTCTACCTTACTTACAATCGAAAGTCGGATAGAGCTAGGGGAACTTTCTTTCCAGCAGGCTTTACATGCCCATTTTATGGCGCTATCTTTTAATCTGTTATCTGCGCGTCTTTTTTCTCTCTGTCAGCTCCTTTGTGGGAGTACTTTTTGTTTTGCGCTTCAAGGATATCGCCCGCTTTGCAGCGCTCAGCTCCGATGGAGTGAAAACAGGTCTTTTCATCCTCTACCAGTTCCCTCACATTCTTCCTATCGCCCTGCCGATTTCAGCGCTGATCGCCTCTTTTCTGTTGTTTCAGCGCTTAAGCCGCAGTCATGAGCTCACGGCATTAAGGGCTTCTGGCATTGGTCTTTTCGCTTCAGTGCTCCCTTTGCTCCTGATCTCTTCTTTTCTTACCTTTGTCAATTTCTCGATTTGCGCCGATTTAGCCCCCTATTGCCGAAGAGAAACCAAAACGCTTCTTTATCGAAAAACCTCAGTAAACCCCCTCATTTTACTACAAAGACAGCAGCTGGCCAAAATAAAAAACACCTACTTAGATCTACGTGTGCAGCAAGAAGGGAAAAGCGCGAAAAATTTTGTCTGCATTACTTATAATGAAAACAATCAAAGGCTAAATCTCATTAAAGCGAAAAAATTATCCATTGAGGGAGATGAATTGTTTGGAGAGCAAACAGCCATTTTATCTCATCTGCCAAGCGACGAACTCGAAGCTTTCGACTGTACATTGCTAGAAAACCAACGGGCAATGTCAACTTCGGCTCCTCTGCTTTCTCTTGCCTTGAAAAAAAAACGTCCTAATATGGAAGCTAACGCGCTCAACTTAAAATCTCTTTCCCTTCAAATGAAAGAAGGGCCTAAAAAAGAGAGGTTAGCTCGCATAGAATCTTTAAGACGCTATAGTTTGAGCGCGGCAGTTTTTAGCTTCACTTTACTCGGGTGCGCCTTTGGAATTCAAATGGGAAGAAACCCTCGAAAAACGGACCTTCTTTACATCGCTAGCTGGACGTTACTTGTGCTTATGAGCTATTTTCTCGGAAAAGGGCTCAAAGCTTTTCCCTTGGCCGCCACTGCAGCTTTTTTACTGCCTCATCCGTTTCTTTGGCTAGCAAGCCTCTATCGCCTCCACACGCTTAATCAAGGCAAGTCATGATGAGCCTTTGGCGCCGTTATTTATTCTCTCGATTGATGAAAACTTTTCTTTTCATGCTGACATCGATTTTTTCCTTATTCGTCTTCATTGATCTAGCGACGCGCGGAGGGAAAATGCTCGGCAAACAATTGCTGCCCTGCTATGAGACGATTTTTTATTATTTCTACCAGTTTTCCAGCTATCTCCATTTTTTTATTCCTCTTTCTTTCCTTCTCGCTTCCATCCAGGTATTACTCGATCTCAACGCCCACAATGAACTCGTTGCTCTTCAAATGGGAGGACTTTCTAGAAGACAGTTGATCTCCCCTTTTTTTCGTCTCGCATCTTGCTTATTTCTCCTTTTGCTCGCCAATCATGAATGGATAGCTCCAAAAGCTCAACATTTTGCCTACGAATATGTCAAAGCTTATGCTCGCCACAAAAAAAGACCACTCAGGGAACATTTGCATACCGCCTCTTTAAGCGATGGCTCGGAAATTATTTTTCAACAATTCGATAAGGAGAAAAAAGAGCTGTTTGATGTTTTTTGGTTAGCTGATGAATCGATCATTTGGCACATGAAATTTTTTCAAATCGATCCGCCTAAAGGTCGATTTGTCGATCGTTTTGCATGGACAGGTTCCACATGGGCCAGGACAGATCGTTTTGAATATATCGACTTTCCGTCGATTGCCATCGACGAAGAGAAAGTTTTGCAACCCTTTGTTCCTTATGAAAGAAGACCTCTCTCTGAACTTGCTAAAGAAGCTTTTACAGCAAAAGGAGAGAAGCAAAAACTTTTATCTCATCTTTTTTATAAACTTTTTTCCCCATTTCTTCTTTTTATCTCCATTTTAGCTATCTCTCCGATCTGTTTTGCTTTTTCTCGTAAAATTCCTGGTTTTGCAATTTTAGCTTGCTCCCTTTTTAGTTTCTTGAGCATGATGATGCTGTTGGACGGTTTGTTAGTTTTAGGCGAGAACCAAGTCATTCCCGCAACAGCAGCCTTTGGACTGCCTTTAGCGATTTGGCTAGGAATTTGCTACCGCCCTTTTAAAAAATTATCGCATTGAAAAAAAGATGAAAAAAACCCATCCTCTATTTGTTGAGCTCACTGAACAATCGAAGGAAATTCATACCTATGGTTCAATTTTAAGCCTGTTGCATTGGGACCAAGAGACCCAAATGCCTTCTGGAGGCATTACGGCCCGAAGCCAGCAAATCGCTCTTCTTTCCAAACATGTCCACGAGGAAAAGACCAGCAAAAAATTCCGCTCCCGCCTTGAAAAGCTCATCCATTTGTCATCGGGGAAGCCAAAAATTAAAGGTTTAAGCAAACAAGAACTGATTTGTTTGAGAGAGTGGAGAAAAACTTTTTTAAAAGACACCAAACTCCCCTCTCGTTTTATTGAAGAGTTTTCTCAAGTCACTTCTGAAGCCATTCAAATCTGGGCAATTGCCCGAGAGCAAAACAAGGTCAAACTCTTTCTCCCGTTTTTGCAAAAAATCGTCGATTTGAACCGCAAAAAAGCCGATATTTTAGGTTTTAAAGACCATCCTTACGACCCTCTTTTAGAATCCCATGAACCTTGTATGACGACCTCTCGAGTAGGAACCATTTTTGCAGACCTGCAAGAGCAGCTCACTACTTTACTAAAAAAGATCCAAGCGGCGGAACCTATAGACGATCGTTTTTTACATAAAATCGTCAGTAAAGAAAAACAGATGGAGATGGCCCAGTTTTTCCTCTCCAAACTTCCTGTGGACCCCACTTATTTTCGACTCGACCTCTCCAATCACCCATTTTCTACTGGCATCCATCCTCACGATGCAAGGATCACTACGCGAGTCATCCCCAAAGCCTTTATGAGCAATATTTTTTCTTTGCTTCATGAGGCTGGACACATGATGTACGATATGGGGCTGCCGACGAAATACTGGGGAACACCGCTAGCTGAAGCGGTTTCTCTTAGCATTCATGAAAGCCAATCTAGATGGTGGGAAACCTTGATCGGCAGAAACCTCCCCTTTTGGCGCAGTTTCTATCCCTCCTTGCAAGAGCTTTATTCTCCTTTGAAAAAGGTGCCCTTAGAGCAATTTTATCGCTCGATCAACAAAGTCTCCCCTTCTTATATTCGAGTCGAGTCCGACGAGGTCACTTATTGCCTTCATATCATTTTACGTTTTGAAATAGAAAAGCAACTCGTCTCCGGCTCTCTGGCCGTTACAGACCTCCCCGATTTTTGGAATTGCAAAATGCAAGAACTTTTTGGAATCAAACCCAGAACTGATACAGAAGGATGCCTGCAAGACATTCATTGGTCGCTAGGCGAATTCGGCTACTTTCCCACCTACGCTTTAGGAAATGTATTCGCCGCTCAATTTTTCAGCGCATTTGCTACTGAACATAAAGACTGGGATGAAAAAATTACCCAAGGCGATCTTGCCTTTGTCCGAGAATGGCTGAAAAAGAATGTCCATCAATGGGGCCGGACCTACGATGCAGAGGAACTCGTCAAAAAAGTGACGAAACAGGGACTTTCTACTGACGCTTACTGCACGTATTTAAAAAAGAAATACGGTTCTATTTACGGATTTTAATTTTTCCCTAAGCGATGCTTGCGGCGGACATCCGCCTCATCGAAGCGCCGAATTTGCTCTGGCGTCTCAGGGATCACCGGCACAATTTCTATCGGCTTATTATCATCGTCGACCGCGACAAAAGTAAAATAGGCCGATAAAATATCTTTATGCTCAAGAGTTCGAAAATCTTCGGCTATCACCTTGACCCCCACTTCCATTGAAGTGTGCCAAGTGCGGTTCACAGAGGCCATGCAAACTAAAATATCGCCTCTTCGAGCTGGATTGACAAAACGGACAGAATCAATGCCCAATGTCACGCATACTTTTCCTGTGTGCCTCTTGGCGACGATAGCCGCTAAAGTATCTACAATCTGCATTACTCGGCCCCCAAACAAGGTTCCATGAGGATTCAGATCATTAGGAAACACTTCGACGACTTGGTCGATAATAAAAGATGCTGATACAGGTTTGCCTTCCATAACTTCCACATAACGAAATAAAGCATTAAACGCAATCTGTGGAAAATTTGTAGGAAGGAAAAGAACTGGGGTCTCGAAGAAACCCCAGTAAAAAGAAATTTATCGCTTCGAGAACTGGAAGCGTTTACGAGCGCCGGCCCTGCCGTATTTTTTACGCTCTCTTCTGCGAGGATCGCGAGTAAGATAGCCGAGTTCTTTTAAATCACCTCGGATCTCTTCGTTTTCCTGCACGAGTGCGCGGCTAATGCCTAAACGAGTTGCAATCGCTTGCCCCTCGATCCCGCCGCCTTTCACGCGGATAATCAAATCGCATTTTTCTGGGTTGCCGAATTTTTGCAAAGGCGCCATGATCTCATCGCGTTGCAACTGAAGAGGAAAATACTCTTCAAACGTACGGCCATTCACATCGATAATGCCAGTTCCACGACGAACACGTACGGAGGATACAGAAGTCTTTCTACGGCCAATGCCAATTGTCTCTTTCAACATAATCTTCCTTTAAATGTTTGCAATCTGTGGATTTTGGGCTTTGCTCTCATGCTCTGTACCGGCATGAATGCGCAATTTTCTTAGCTGCTGAGAACCTAAGCGAGTCTTGGGCATCATCCCTTTGATCGCATGGCGCAGAATATGGTCGGGCTTCCGGGCCATCATAGTTCTATAAGGAGTCTCTCTTAAACCCCCGATATAGCCTGTGTAACTGCGGTAGATCTTACGGGCTTCTTTCATCCCTGTCACTTTGATTTTATCGGCATTGATAATCACAACGCCATCGCCGCAATCGACGTGGTTGGTAAAGTCAGGGCGATGCTTCCCTCTCAGGATTTTCGCCACTTCTGCGGCAAATCGACCTAACGTCTTGCCAGCTGCATCGAGCTGCAACCACTTACGGGAGCTCACAGCCTGCTGTCTGGTTAGAAGAGTAGATTTCTGTTTATAGTTCATCTGGATAGACCTTTTCATCAAAAAACTTAAGTCAACAGGATAGCTGATTTTCGGCATTTCTGCCAAGAACTATTCTTGAACCTTGCGCAAAGAAAGGCGAATCTGGTAAGCTCACATGTCAAAAATTGATTTTCTATGGAACCTAAAACTTATTTTATCCGCACCTACGGCTGCCAAATGAACGAGCTCGACACAGAGATCATGGCAGGCCAACTGGAAAAACGGGGTCTCATCCCCTCTCTGAAGGAAGAAAATGCCGATCTCCTTATTTTCAATACATGCTCTATCAGAGATTTGGCCGAAAGGAAAGTAATGGGAAAACTAGGAAGGATCGGCCGGGGTCAAAAAAATCATGCCATTATCGGCGTGACCGGCTGCATGGCCATGGCCAAAAAAGACGCACTATTCCGAAAATTTCCTCACCTCGACTTCGTGATGGGCACCAATAATATTACCGAACTCGGCGCAATCGTCGACGAGGTCCTCTATACCAAGCGCCCTGTCTTTAAAACAGACGACCATTTCGAAGAAAATCTTGACTATCTCGTTGCCAAAAGGGACAACAAGATGAAGGCCCACGTCTCGATCATCCGGGGCTGCGACAAGTTCTGCACCTATTGCGTCGTCCCTTATACAAGAGGTCAAGAAGTCTCCCGGCCACCAGAGAGCATTCTTGAAGAGTGCCGTCGTCTAGTTGACGCGGGATACAAAGAAATTACTTTACTTGGACAAAATGTCAATAGCTACGGCAAGGACAAGCCCGAATGGAACTGCCTGTTCCACGACCTGCTTTATCAAATCGACAAAATCCCCGGCATGCAAAGGATCCGCTTCATGACATCCCACCCGATCGATATTACGGTCGAGCTCATGCAAGCCATTCGGGACCTCCCCTCTCTTTGCGAATTCGTCCACTTCCCGATCCAGGCAGGATCGAGCCGTATTTTAAAGAAAATGCATCGAATTTACACAAAAGAGCAATATTTGGAGAAGGTCGGTCTATTAAGAGAGCACGTCCCCAACGTCTCTCTAGGCACTGATATCATCGTAGGCTTCCCGACAGAAACGGAAGAAGAGTTTTTAGAAACTTACGAGGTGATGAAACAGATCCGCTATTCGGTCGCCTTTATCTACGCCTACAGTCCCCGCAAAGGAACGCCGGCGATGCGCTGGAAAGACGACATCCCTGAAGAGGTCAAACAAGACCGTCTGCAGCGTCTTTTAGACCTACAAAACGAGATCGCGAACGAAGAGAGGCAAACGCTTCTCGGCCAAACGTTCGAAGTCCTAGTTGAAAGACATAATAAGGATGGAAAAATGCTCAAAGGTCGCACCCGATGCTGGAAAAAAGTCATTTTTGAAGGGGGCGAAGATTTAATCGGCACCCTTCAACAAGTAAAAGTCCATAGCTACGGACACCAAACATTTATCGGCGAATTAGCCTCACCTCTCAATCCTTTGTCACTTACCTCCGGATAATTTTATGATTTGCACTTCGCTTACTAGGGAAATTGAAAATCTTGCTAGAGAAATTGAATACTCTGCTTCACGGATTTGCCATTATGATTATTCCAAAATCCCAGACGTGGCCCAACGATCCTTTCAGTCCTTGCAAAATTCCTTCCAATCTTTAGGCAAATACTTATGGAATAAAATCACAGAATGCTTAGGGATAGTCGTTTTCATTCCAATCGAAATCCCTATGGATGCCTCGCCGGAACTGATCACCTTGATCAATCGATTGAACCACTGGCAGGCGCTAGGCAAACCAGACGACTGTAGACGCGACATCTGTCTAAATATTTTAGAATGCCGAGAGCAAATTCTTCAAGGCCAAACAACTTCTCTGAACCTATCCAATCATGGCCTCAAGGATTTGCCCCCTATTTTCGATTTAGTTCCTTTTGAACGAATCACAGATCTTCGCATCGGCGGTAATCGACTCAGCTCTTTGCCTGACCATATCGAAAGGCTCACCCATCTCAGAGTTTTGGATGTGTCTTGCAATTGCTTCTCTAACTTGCCTGACATAGGCCAATTCACCGAACTTGTTGAATTAAATATCCATTACAACTACTTACAAGCCTTGCCTGAAGAAATCTGCTCCCTTCAGAACTTAACTGCATTGGATATAAGCCACAATTTTCTTAGAGAGCTGCCATACTCTTTCTATTTTCTCACCTCTCTAATCTCCCTTGACTTATCTCACAATCTTTTAACAACACTATCCAACGAATTGGGCTTTTTCGAACACCTAACAGATTTACGGCTCAACGACAATCAAATAAGTCTCAACGACCATCAAATAAAAGAAGTGCAGAACGTTTTGCAAAAATTAAAAGATCTCTCCGTCTTAAAGATCCAAAACAACCTCTTTCAAGTAGGTCCTGAATTCATGAGTTTCTTGCCGCAAGCTTGCGAAGTCACTGTCAACGGCCAAAAACCAAGAGCGCAAGGAGTTGGAATATTCAGTTCATTCCGCTCCTCTCCACCTCAAAAAGGTCCTAAGATCTTTTATCTTCCCTATGAAAATAGAGAAGAAGAACCGTCTAACTTCTCTTTAACAACCGAAATACATAAACTTTTTTCTATAGCAAATAAGAGGAGAAAACCTTTTCCACATCTTCTTGTTGCAGGAGCAAAGCAAAAAAAGAGTCTAAGAGATTGGCTAAATCGCATTCCTACATTTCTTCCTGACAATACAAGTCAAGCAAGACAACTTGCCCGTCGCATTGTTTCCCACATCAAGCACGCAGAAAGAGACCTTTCCTTCCAAACGCTCTTTTTCAACCATCTTGAAGAAGCTACAGCACGTTGCGAAGATCGAGCAGCCTTTCCGATCATCAAAATTGATATAGGCCATCGATTAGCTTCTATTGATAGAAGAAATATCGACCAATTGGCCCGATTTCTCATCAAAACAGTTTGGGCCATAGACCTATTAGAACAATGCGCTCAAAGAAAATGCGCAGACGACCATCATGCCGATCCAATAGAAGTCTTTCTTGGCTATCCAATACAACTGAAAGATGAGTTAGAACTAGAGATCCCGCTCAAAAGCATGAAATATTTTATATCTAGTCATTTAACTACTCAAGATATTCGATCAGCAAAAATTCTCGTCCTTTCACAGCGCAGAAACCTAGAGGCTCAATGCCATTTCCTCAAAGATCAAGAAGCTTGGCATGAAGCTTTGCGTGTTGCCTATCCTAAAGAACACGAAGAAATGGAGCGAGCCAATGAAGAAGACGCCAAACTATATCCCGTTGATCTAGATTCCTATTCAGAAATAGAAAAAAACGCTAGAATCTTTAGTGAAATAAAAGAGCAGCGCATCATCCAACTCACCCAAAGAGCGCTCAGAGAAAAATGCAGTCTTGACTAACCCCTCCATAAAAACAAAAGGAGTCCAGAGGACGTCAGTCCTTTGGCGGGGTTTGGCGCAGCACCCCATCATCCTCAATCAACTCAGAACTCCTAAACGAGCGGGCCAATTTTTCCACTTCGACAAGTTCCACAAGTTCTTTGTTAAAAGCGGCGGCGCCCGATTCTTTGAGCTTACGAGCGGAGACGAGGACGCGGGATTCGAAGGATGAGAGGCTTTGATTATAGGATTCGACAGCAGTGTTGAGCGAACGGCCAACGCGGTTCCAGTGCTCGCAGACGATGCCGATCCGTTCATAGAGTTCTTGGCCAAGCCTGGCGATCTCTTTGGCGCTTTTGGAAAGGCTCTCTTGCTTCCATCCGTAAGCAACGGCACGAAGAATCGCAATAAGGGTAGTTGGCGTTGCAACGATCACATTTTGCTCTGCACCTACTTCAATGAGCGTAGGATCGCTTTCGAGCGCCGCGCTGAAAAAGGCCTCTGCGGGGAGAAATAAGATGACATATTCGGGGGAAGGGGCAAACTGCTTCCAGTACTCTTTGTTAGAAAGATCCTTCATATGCTTGCGCAGTAAAAGAGAATGACTTTGAATCTTTTTGCGGCGAAGGTCCTCATTTTGCGTTTCAGACGCTTCAAGATAAGCATCGAGCGGCGTTTTGGCATCAATGACAATCTGTCTTTGTCCAGGCAAATGAACGACGAGATCAGGTCTTTGGACCCGCCCTTCAGTCTCAGCCGTATGCTGCTCAGAAAAATCGCAATGGTTCAAAAGACCGGCGAGCTCAACAACGCGGCGAAGATGCATCTGTCCCCAAGAACCTCTAATGCCTGGAGAACGGAGAGCTTGCGAGAGCTGCTGCGTTTGAAGACGGAGCTCTTTTTCAGAAGCAACCAAGATTTCGAGCTGCTTGGAAACGGAGGCATAAGCTCCTTCTCTCCTCTTCTCCAGCTCTCGCTGATGAGCATCTAGCTTTTGCATTGTCTCTGAGATTGGAAGGAGAGATTCAGCAATCGCCTTTTGCCTTCCTTCTAAATCCTCTTTAGCCAAGCTTTGATACTTATCGAGGTGGGCGGATGCCAAATCCAAAAAGGAACGTCCGCTTTTTTCCAATACATCGAAAGAAAGCGATTGAAACGTATCGCGCATTTGCTGGCGCATCTGCTTCGATTGGCGCTGAAACGCAAACCATAAAAAAACCGAGCCCGCTAAAAATAAAAGACTAGTAGAGATAAAGATGAGCATGTGGAGAGGTTCTCTTAGTGCAACTGTTCAAAATCGTCCGGTTCCGGCTCAAACTCTTCCAATGTCTTGGATTTTTTTCCAGCGATCAGACGAATGACTGTCAAAACGAAAGCAACTAGAATATAGCTCCAAGCCGCAAACGCTAATATCAAAGGAAAAAAGTACAAGATGCCATATAAGACAAAGACCGCAACGACGACAGATAAAAACACCCAATGAAACGAGGGAATACGGAAATGAAGCGATTTTAAACTAGGAAATTTGAGGCGGCAGACCATCAAATACCCCAAAATGATCATCACGCATGTCAAAAAAACAGAGCGGTCAAAGGTATTTAAATCGATCCACCGTCTCACAAAAGGAGAAAGGAAAAACAAGTTCGCTGATACCGCCGCCGCCGCTGCTGCCGGGATCGGCAATCCCGTAAAATGTTTCTTTTGCGCCGCCTGCAGCTCCTCATTCCCTTTTGCCTCCGAGGCCTTCACGCTAAAGCGAACCAGTCTCAGCACCCCACAAAGAGAATAGATCATCGCCCCCGTTGTACTAAAAAAAGAAAGAAACGTCCCCTGCTCTAAAGACAAGGTCTTTAACAAAATCACAGAAGGCGCCACCCCAAAAGAAATAGCATCCGAGAGCGAATCAAACACAAGGCCGAATTGGCTCTCGGCATGAAAAGCACGGGCCACAGCCCCATCCAGAAAGTCAGCCAAAGCCGCCACCAAAAGCAAAAGGGCCGCCGCATACACCACTTCATAATCCCCGCTCCCCGGCTCGATCATGTTGACCTTGAAAATCACAAAAAGACCGCAAGCTAGACTAAACGCCGTGATGATGTTGGGAACTAAATAGGCTCTCTTCATAATCCTAACAATAACACAAAAAGAGCTGCATCCCAAGCTAAAACTCACTCAGCACACAAAAACCACGTTTGCACGATTCCGCTGTCTTGGGGCGCTGCCCCAAACCCCGTTAAAGGACTAGCGTCCTTTAAAATCCATTTTGTTTTTTTTAAAAAAGCAAAAGGGGTTTTAAGGGGCGTAGTCCTTTAACGGGGTTTGGGGTAGCGCCCCAAAACAAGCCGAGGAAATGTGACAACCTCAAACAATTCTCAGACAAAAAAATCGCAAGTTTTGGTTATTTTTGCTACTCTTAACGACTCTGTGTAAATGGGTCTGCGAACGAGTATTTTTTTTCTAGACCAGAAAACCCCGACTACAATATATAGTTATGTAAACCGAAAAAACCTACCACATCTGGTAGGTGACACGAAAAATTAACCAGTTATTTACAAACAAAAACACTGCGCTGGACCTTAAGTTTTTTTGCGCCAAAGAGGTAAGTACAATGAAAAAACAAACCAATCATGATATGACCACTTCGTTTCTCGATCCCGTTTCATTAATGGAAGCGAGCCAAGAAAAAGGAGTTGCCAGGAAAAACATTTCTTCGAAAGAGGCGCAATATACTGTAGTGAAGAGGAACGGAACATTGGTCCCGTTTAAAAGAGAAAGAATTTTCCGCGCGATCGAGGCGGCTTTTCGAGATACGAAAAACATAGCGGAAGCGGCAGTTTTAGATAAAGATTTGGAAGCAGTTATCGATCAAATCACAGGCAGCGTGGTGAAACAATTGCTTAACCTGGCATCTAAAGGTGCGTGCCTTACCGTGGAGGGGATCCAAGATGTGGTAGAAGTCACTTTAATGAAAAACGGATACCATGACGTAGCCCGCGATTACATTATTTATAGAGACAGCCGCAAAGCGACCCGAAAAGAGACGCCGCAAAACGTGAAAATCTACCGCCGAGATAAAACGACCCCCACCCGTTTCAATCCTATGAAAATCGCCTCTTCCATAGAAAGGGCTTTTAGAAGAGCGAGAAATATCGAAGAGCAGTCTCCTGATGAAGTCGTCGATGCTGTGAACGTGCTCACAAAAAAAATCGTAGACGAGATGATCTATTTATCTTCTCAAGGGGAAGCTCTTTATATCGATGCCGTAGAAGATCGGATCGAAAGAGAGTTGATGAGCGAAAAATATTTTGGTGTTGCGAGAAACTATATCCTATACAGCGCGGAATAAGACTTGCAGCACGAAATGGCGGCAGCGCCCTCAAATGAAGGGGCTCATGTGCGCGAATTTGAAATTGTTGCGGCTGATGGAAAAACAATCACGATCAATGAAAATCAACTGCGAAAAAAACTCTCTTTTGCCTGCAGAGGGTTAGAATCCGTTGTCTCCGTTGATGAAATGCTAGATACCTCCCTTGCCCAGTTTTATATAGGGATTAAAGAAGAGGAGGTCGATTTGGCCCATATCATGGCGGCCCGCTCAAAAATCGAAAAAGAACCCGCTTACTCACAGGTCGCATCCCGTCTTCTGCTCGACATTTTGTATAGAGAAACAATGGGCCTTCCCGCTTCCGATTCGGGTCTAAAAAAAGCGCACCAAAAGTATTTCAAAAAATATGTAAGGCAAGCAATCTCCTATCAGCGCGTCTCTCCAGACCTGCTTGATTTCGACTTGGATCTTTTAGGACAGGCCATGGATATATCGAGAGATGATCTATTCACCTATCTTGGCCTCCAAACTCTTTACGATCGTTATTTCCTCCACCATGAACAGCGAAGATTGGAAACCCCTCAAATTTTCTGGATGCGCGTTTCTATGGGCCTCGCCCTTGGCGAAGGGGATCAAAAAAACCAAAGAGCCATCGAGTTTTATCATGTGCTCTCCCAATTTCATTTCACCTCATCTACACCAACCTTATTTAATTCAGGCACGCTCCACTCGCAACTGAGCTCCTGCTATCTCTCTACTGTCATGGATGATCTCCACCATATCTTTAAAGTTGTCGCCGACGATGCTCAGCTATCTAAATGGGCAGGCGGCATCGGCAACGACTGGTCGAACGTTCGAGCCACAGGCGCTCGCATTAAAGGAACCAATGGCACTTCACAAGGCGTGATTCCTTTTCTTAAAGTAGCCAACGATACCGCCGTAGCGGTGAATCAAGGAGGAAAACGAAAAGGGGCTATGTGCGCCTATTATGAAACCTGACATTTGGACATCGAAGAATATTAAGAATAGCGTAAAAATACAGGCGATGAGAGACGCCGCACACACGATATGAATACGGCCAACTGGATTCCCGATCTCTTCATGAAGCGGGTCAAAGAGGGTGGCTCATGGACTCTTTTCAGCCCAAGCGATGTGCCCGATCTTCACGATCTCTACGGAGCTCCTTTTGAAAAACGGTACGCTGAATATGAAAAGATGACGGAAACAGGAGAAATCAAGCTGTTTAAAAAACTCGAAGCGATCCAGCTTTGGAGAAAAATGCTCAGCATGCTCTTTGAAACCGGCCATCCTTGGATCACGTTCAAAGATCCCTCCAACATCCGCTCACCTCAAGATCACCAAGGCGTCGTCCACTCTTCTAACTTATGCACTGAGATCCTCCTCAATTCATCAGCGGAAGAAACTGCTGTCTGTAACTTAGGCTCGATCAATTTGGCCAAGCACATGACAAGCAAAGGCCTCGACGAAAAGAAGCTCGCCGCCACAATCAAAGCAGCCGTAAGAATGCTCGACAACGTGATCGACATCAACTTCTACCCCACAGTAGAAGCCAAGAATGCCAACCTCAGACACCGGCCTATCGGCATGGGGATCATGGGATTCCAAGACGCTCTTTACATGCAAAATATTAGCTATGCCAGCCACGAAGCTGTCGAATTTGCAGATAAGAGCATGGAGATGATTTCTTACTATGCCATCCTAGCTTCAACGGAACTGGCGGCAGAAAAAGGACGCTATCCTACTTATGCAGGATCGAAATGGGACCGGGGCTATTTACCTATCGACACATTGGAAATCCTCGAAAAAGAAAGAGGTCTTCCCATTGACGTGGACCGCTCTAAATCGATGGACTGGACAGTTGTCAGAGAGGCTGTAAAAAAACATGGCCTAAGAAACAGCAACACCATGGCGATCGCTCCAACAGCAACGATTGCAAATATTACAGGCTCCATCCCTTCGATCGAACCGATGTACAAGCATCTGTTCGTCAAATCGAACCTCTCTGGCGAATTTACGATCACGAATCCTTACCTTGTCGAAAGGCTCAAAGCAGAAAATCTTTGGGATGAGGAGATGATCGACGATCTAAAATACTTTGATGGCTCCATCCGAGAAATCGAGCGCATTCCCGATGAAATCAAGCAGCTATTTCTCACAGCGTTTGAAATCGAACCGGAATGGATACTCGAATGCGGCGCCCGCAGACAAAAGTGGATCGATATGGGCCAATCCCTCAATCTTTATCTGTCCGAACCCAGCGGCAAAAAATTACACCAAATGTACATGCAAGCTTGGGAAAAAGGACTAAAGACCACCTACTATCTCCGCTCGCTCGGAGCCACGCAGATCGAAAAATCATCTATCGATATTAACAAACGAGGCCTCCAGCCCCGCTGGATGAAAAGCAAGTCTGCCTCTAGCAACATTAAGGTCGATAGAGAGGTTTCCGCGCCAACTGTCTGCACATTAGGAGAAGGCTGCGAAAGCTGTCAGTAATCATTGGGGCGCTGCCCCAAACCCGGCCAAAGGACTTCGTCCTTTGGAATCCTATGTGTTTTTTGATGCAGAGCCGATGCGAAACATGGCTCTGCATCTGAAATAAAAAATGTTAGAAAAAGGATCTACATGAAAAATGTATTGAAAACGAACACAAACCGAATTGATGTCGCCAGCAAACGGCTCATCAATTGCCATGCCGTCGATGTCAACCAACTTATGCCCTTAAAATATACATGGGCATGGGAGCATTATTTGAATGGATGCGCAAACCACTGGATGCCCAATGAAGTGCCCATGGGCAAAGATATCGAACTGTGGAAATCCAACGCTCTCAATGAAGACGAAAGACGCGTCATCATGAGGAATTTGGGATTTTTCGCAACGGCGGAAAGCTTGGTAGGCAACAATATCGTCCTCGCTATCTTCCGACACATCACGAACCCTGAGGCGCGGCAATATCTTTTAAGACAAGCCTTTGAAGAAGCGATCCATACTCACGCCTTTTTATATATTGTGGAATCCCTCACTCTCGACCAAGGGGAAGTCTTCAATATGTACAATGAAATCAACACGATCCATAATAAAGACGCATTTGAAATGACTCTGACAGCAGATGTGCTCCATCCCGATTTTACCACGACAACCCAAGAGGGCGCTCAGAAATTTTTAGAAAATCTGATTGGCTTTTATATCATCATGGAAGGAATTTTCTTCTATAGTGGATTTGCTATGATCCTCTCTTTTTTACGTCAAAATAAAATGGTAGGGATTGGAGAACAATTTCAGTACATTTTGCGCGACGAGACCATCCACCTTAATTTTGGTATCGATCTCATCAACACCATCAAAGAGGAAAACCCCCATTTATGGACTCCGGAATTTCAGGCCTACGTGATCGATAAGATCCAACAAGCCGTCGAACTGGAAATTCAGTATGCGGAAGACTGCCTGCCGCGAGGCATTTTAGGATTAACGGCTCCTATGTTCCGCGATTATGTACAGCATATCGCCGACCGAAGACTGGAAAGAATCGGGCTCAAAGCAATCTACCGCTCCAAAAACCCCTTCCCTTGGATGAGCGAAACGATCGATTTAGGAAAAGAGAAAAACTTTTTCGAAACACGAGTAACTGAGTATCAATCAGCTTCAAATCTTGTCTGGAGCTGACATCGTAGACAATCTGAAGTTTGGACCTAAGTCCAAACTTCAGTGCGATCAGTGGTTTACACCTTAGTTTTTGCCGCTCTCATCATCAGCTGCAATTTCTTCTTCTTGTTGAAGCAAAAGGAAGTTGCGATTCTGCGAAGTCTCTTCGCTGCCTTCTGTGCTGATGACTACTTCTGATGAAGTCTCATCTTCTTGAGCATAAACGCCTGCAGCAGAGAAGCAACCCAAAGTGATGAGCAGTGCTTGTACTAGTTTTCGCATAGATACCTCCTTATATGTTATGTGTTACGCGAAAGGAAGATCTTAAGGCAGGCAGAATTTATAGACAATAAAATTTTATCTTTCATCAAAAAGCCAAAAACAACAAAATCATAAACAACTAAAAACCACTAATTAACCATAATAAACTTGAGGTTTTATAATAAAATGTATACTATAAAAATAAGGAAGTAAAAACAAATAGCCGGGAGACCTTCATGGCCAAAAAAAAAGCAAAAAAACCCTACTCTAAAAAAGCAGCCTCTAGACAGCCAGCTGCTTATCCTACCGATATGATCAATCCTCAGCTGCAATGGGAAGCTTATAGAACGATTGAAAAGCAGATCAACGCCGCATGGGCAAAGCTGCAAAACGACGTAAAGAAACACGCAAGCCCGCAAGTTCTCCTCGAAGACAAAAATCATTTAATGCTCCTTTTAGGCGAGTGCAACTACATGGCCCGCGAGTGCGTCCGATGGATCGACCACCTCCCTAAACAGCCAAAAAGATCTTCCAAAAGAGTGTAATTCAACATCTTGCATCCCCCACTCGAGAGATGCAAGGTGTGTCTAATCTCCACCAAGCATATCCGATAATCGCAAAACACCAGAAAATCGTGCCTGCGCGTCTTAATTATTCATGAGTAGGCAAAACTTGAATATTCATCTCTGCGAGCTCTAGCACAGACCGCTTAGAGAAAAAAACAGCCTTCAAGCTCTTATACCCAACGTGATTCAAAATTTGGTTGCTAGGAGGGATTTTTGGCGCTTTGAACCCTCCTAGCAACCAAATTTTGGATCACGTTGGGTAT
>DAINNB010000001.1:0-41420 GCA_036736085.1 Chlamydiales bacterium | reverse complement strand
CAACATTTAATTCCAATGTTTATTTTTAATGTTTTTTTTCACATAAAATCAAATAAACCATAATAAAAACATGAGGTTTATATTAACAACAATAAAATATACGTAAAAAAGATCAAGCAAAGGGCTCAGCCTAGGTGCTGATGTTTGCGCAGTTCTTCCAGGGCTTTATTTTTATGAATTTCGAATCTGCTCGGGTATCGAAGTAGATCATAAGAACACAGGAAATTACTACGATCCAAGATATGGTCAAAATTGGTGGAAATATTATTTCGAGCCTCTTCAATTAGGAAGTCCAGAAGGAGCTAAAATAGTAGATCACCATTGGTTTATGAACAGTCAAATCACTTTCTATCAAAAAACAAACAATTTATTAATTAATACGACTTTACAAAAGAATTATTAAGAAGGAAACGAAGGCAAATAAAAATTAAAACAAAAAAATTAACGCAATCTATTAACTATCAAACGAAGTGTTTGACTAAAGAAAAACAAACAATTATAATTAGAATTAATAATTTCAAAAAAAACAATGACCATAAATTCTAAAGTTGCTTGGCTTCTTAATTTAGAAGAACAAATAGGGAATTTAGTTCCCTCTCCGCACGAAGGTTTAGGGACAGCTTTAAAGCAAGCTTTGCAAAGTCTTGGATACACCGTAAGAAATAGCAATGATGCTGGTCATTTAGGCGATTTTTCTGTTCTCATCTCTGCAGATTTAGATGAAACAAGAATTCAGCAGCTAGCTCAATATCCAAGAGAGCGCTGCTTTCTCATCGCAACAGAGCCTCCTTTGGTTATGCCGAGCTTTTATTCTCCAGTTACTAGATCAAGGTTTGGCAAAATATTTTTGCTTTTAGATAGATTCGTAGACAATCAGAACTATTTTAAAATCTATCATTTAATTACTCAAAAAAATCCAATATCTCAAGAACAAGAAGTTCCTTTTGAAAAAAGAAAACTCTGCTGCATGGTTCAAGGAAACAAATTTTTCCGCCATTTCCCTGGAGAATTGTATACAGAGAGAAAAAATTTAGCAGAATTTTTTACTCAGCTCTCTTCATTTTCAAAAGAATTCGATGTCTATGGAGTCAATTGGCAAGGATTAAAAAGCTGGAAAGGGATGACTAAAACCAATAAAGCTCTGCTTGGACAATACAAATTTGCTATTTGCTATGAAAATACAGGAGATGAGCTTGGATTTATCACTGAAAGAATTTTCAATTCTCTATTTGCTAGAAATGTTCCTGTTTATTTAGGAGCTCCCAATATCCACGATTACGTCCCAAAAGACTGTTTTATTGACGCTAGAGACTTTGGCGGTCAAGGAGAAGCTGCCCAGAAAAGGATTTGGGATTTTATGACATCCATGGATAAATCTACCTATCAAAATTACATCTCCGCAGGACAAAATTATCTAACCAACAATCAAAAAATAAAGTTATTCTCTTTAGAAAACATGGTAAATACAATTATTGATCAAGTGAAAAAACTAGGTATTTAAAAATGAAAAAACTAAAAATAAATAAAGAGATGGAAAAAATCATCTATGAAATCTTCGATGTGGCTCTTAAATCGCAAGGTCTTCAAGTAGCGCAGTTAGTAAATCAAGTTATTGCAGCTATAAAAGAAGAATAATATTAATAAATAATATTTCGTGGCGTTATAATCGTTTGATCTAACGCCACGAGTTATCAATAGAGGTACTAGTTATGAAATATTTAGAAATCGACACAGAAATCGATAAGTCTATGGCTCTTTTATGCGATGTTTTTTTGAAAGTACAAGGCATTCAAGGACTACATTTAGTTAATAAGATTATTTCTTCAGTAGAAGAAACGGAATAAGATGCAATTTTATCCATACCCTCATTGTCCCAATAAATATTTCATAGAAACGGGAAGCTACTACGGATATGGAATCAAAAGAGCCCTTCATTCAGGGCTTTTTGAAAAGATCTATTCCATAGAGATGGCTCCAGAGCTCTATGAACACTGCCGAAAAGAATTTGCTGATTATCCTCAGGTAGAACTCTTTTTGGGGGATTCTAGCGTTCTTCTGTCTGAGCTTCTTGCACATATTGAAGCCCCTGCTACGTTTTGGCTAGATAGCCACTACTCTTCAGAAAATACAGCCAAAGGACTCACTCACAATCCTATTTTGCATGAATTAGATCGGATCAAAGAGCATTTTATTAAAAATCATACGATCATGATCGATGATGCAAAACTTTTTGGAACAGCAGAATTTGATTTCATAGAAATCGATGATATTAAGAAAAAAATCCTAGAGATCAATCCTAACTATAAAATCAGTCTTTATAGCAGGAAAAATCCGGATGATATGTTATTAGCAGTAGTTCCCTCATGATCAATCAGCCAGACATCCCTCAAGAAATTTATCAGACACTTCAACAAGAAGAGACAATTTTGTCTTATACAAATCAACCTAAATCTCCGTTAATAGCCCATTTTACAAAAAGCCAAGTAGAATCCTATCTAGCAATGATTAAGAATAGAACTGTTCTATCTCAAACTGACATTTATCTTATCGAGGCTTTAAATACTTTTCCAGCAGCAGGCAAAAATGTAGGGGTCTTATTTTCGACAAATCCTTGGTATGAAAGCCTTTTGCTCTCTTTGGGAATACAACCTAAAACGATCCCTTCTCAGTCTAATGTCTCCTTGGATTCTTGTTTAGAAGTAGAAAAAGAACCTAAACCCCGCTCTTTTGATGCAATTTTTCTCTTACTTCAACTCAAAACACTCGGATTTGGGTCAACGATCGATCTCGATGCAGATCTAAAAGCTATGCACGAAGCTAAAAAATTGCTTCACGGTTCTGGACTTCTTTATCTATCAATTCCTGTCGGCAAAGATCGACTTATATGGAATTCGCACAGAATCTATGGAGAAAAACGGATGAAAAAGCTCTTCAAAGGATGGCGGCCTCAAGGCTACTTTGGCTACTCTTATGAAGATCTCCAAAAGGATGATGAAGAACTCCATGAACCCGTCATCGTATTAAAACCCTTATATTCGGTGTAACTGCGTGCAAAAGCCCTTTGTCTCTTGCCAAATTTACGGCCAGCTTGGAAATCAATTTTTCCAAATAGCCACTACCTTAGCTTACGCTTGGGACTATGGTGCAGACGCCTACTTTCCAGCCCTGCATCAAAAAGCTTGGAATATCTCTTATAACAAAGATCGGATGTTTTTTAGATTAAACTCATCAATGCTTCCAAGGCCCCCTGCACATATTTTTGAAGAATCAAGCTGGTACGGTGCAGAAAAAATCCCTTTTCAAAACGACCTCGTACTCAATGGCTATCTCCAGTCTTGGAAACGTTTTCATCATCACCAAGAAAAACTCCTACAAGTATTCGCCCCTTCAGATTTCACTCTTCACTATTTACAAGTAAAATATAAAGACGTTCTAGAACATCCTAAAACAGTAGGCGTTCACGTAAGAACACAATGCCGAAGAACACATAACAATGGGAATCACCCCTTCTGGGGCATGGACTATTATCAAAGATGCATCGATCAGTTCCCTGAAGACTCTCTATTTGTCATTACTTCAGACCGAATCAACTGGTGTAAAAAACACTTCTCTTCTATCCCTAGAAATTTCATTTTCGTAGAGGATAACTACGCCATAGAAGATCTATTTTTACTTGCAAAATGCAAACACAATATCCTCTGCAACTCTTCTTTTTCTTGGTGGGCCGCTTATTTCAATCAAAATCCAGATAAAAAAGTGCTCCTCCCACGGCTTTGGAAAAACCCCGCTCTGCAAATCAACCCCCGAGCAGAAGATTTCTTCCTGCCCGAGTGGACGTTAATGGACTGCGGACCCATTCAACCGTTGCCAGATGACGTCTACGATTACGACAAAGTCTCACAGTGTATCGATAATAACGATTAAGAGTGCCTGTGAAGTTAACAGCTCTTTTTTAAGAGCTTCGCCCTTAAGAACCAACCAAAAGACTATCGTCCTTTGGAAACCTTTTTTAATTATTTTTTATTATATCAAGCGCCATTAAAGGTACTTTATTTAAGTAAATTATGCGGCTGGCGAGTATTTTGGTATGTTTAAAAAGTCATCCTCATTTGCATAATAAGGCAATCCGTTTTTATACCGTTCGTGAATCAAGAATCGGTTATTAGACGGGATTGAAAGCTGCCAAAAATCGATCACTGCAAAGTAGGTTGTATCGAGCGATACTACCCCACTTTGCAGCGATCAATTTTTGGCGGTTTGAACCAGCCTAATAGCCGATTCTTAAGTTACGAACGGTATAAACTCCCCTTCATAAACATCCCCGTTGGCGCTAGTCAACCTACCAAGGCCGCGATCAACTCCTTCACTGAATCGTCCTTCATATACGGTCCCGGCTAGAAAGATCATTTTACCAGTACCATAACGATAATTTGATTCAAAACTTCTTTCATAAAAACGAATAACGCTTAAGGTTGAATCTCTTGCGTCAAACTTCCAATGAATATTTTACAAGGAGCCAATTAGCTCATCTTTTTTTTGCGACGAACCTTCAGAAGAGGAAGATGCTGAAAAATAGGCTTGAGCTACCTCATTCGTTTTCTCTAAAGGAGAAGAATCTATTTTTTGTCTTTTACTCTAGGATGCAACAACTGGAGAAATAGGCTCTTCTCGTTTACGTTTACTTGGATCTTGAGCCTCTAATATATCTGCATTAGAAAAAGCAGAACTCACTCTGCTTTCTTGATCGGAAGAAAAACTTTATTTTTCAGAATTTATTTTATTTTCAAAATTCTCACTAGAATAATTAATAGCAATGAAATGCTCGTAAAACATCAAATTACACTATTACTCAAATAGATAATAAAAGCAAAAGAACTAAAAATCAAATGTCAGCAAATAAAATTTTAATTACATCGCTCAATTAATAAAAAACAAATACCTGTTTTTTTTAAAATCCCCTGAATTCTGCACAGACCTCTTTAAGGCTGTTTAACATACGTATCGGAGTAAGACCGATCTCTTCCATGGATGAGATCGTATTTTAAATTATAAAGGCAAAGCCCTTCAATGGTAGGAAGCTCTGTATCAAAAGGGAAAAAAAGACAATTTTCCTTCACGAAGCGTAAAATCTTTTCCATCCCAGACCTGCGGACAAGATAAGAGTGGGCCTGAGTACGGCCTCCGATCTTGAAAAAGTCTTCTCCCACAGCTTTTCTTTCAATTAAAGAAGGTGTCATCGGCATTCCAGGTCTTAGCCACCCGTCACTTCCGCAGTGAGCTCTAACGTTAGATGGTGTATAGTAGCAATCATCATCTGTATAAAGAACATCCCAGCCGCTCTCTAACTTATCCAGACGGTCTATTAGATCGGCAAGTTCATGGGGATTTCCTTTTGCGGTAAAATCATCTTCCAAAATCCATACCGTTTCAAAACCGGACATATACGCATCCTCCAAGATGGAAAGATGGGTCAAACACCCCCCCATTCCTCCGCCAGGCGCATCTTTATGCAAACACCTTTGTCCTGCTACAAGATCTCGAAATGGTTTCCCAGGAGAATTCCCAGGAACAAAGCTCACCTGTACATTTCGATCATACCGCATCGATGGCTCGACGATCATCGCAATATCATCAAATACCTCTTGAGATAAACTCCAGCCATCAATCCCAGGAGCACGATGAGGCCTAATCTGGTAAGGAGAAAGCTGTCGAAAACATCGTTGAAGCCGGTCTGTTCTTCTATCCAAATTAATTAAATAAATAAAATCTACATTTCTAATCTGAAATTTAGAAGAAATGTGTTTATCTTGTATCAACCTAAAATGCTTTGAAATTGTATCTTTCATAAATTTATCCTGAGAGAAATGGCGATGTTACGAGCTTAAGGGCGGAGCCCTTAAGCTGACGGCGTTGAGAGGGGTATTTTTCTTTGTATTTCTTTTGCGGGAATGCCGACCACAGTGACGTGAGGAGGGATGTCGTGAACAACGACGGCTCCAGCGCCTATGATAGCACCATCGCCGATGCGACATTTTTGTTTGATCACAGCGCCGGCGCCTATGTAAACAGAATTGCCTACGATGACCCTTCCGAGAACCTGAGCACCTGGCGCTAGCGTGCAAAAATGACCTATAAAGGACTCATGGTGTACGGTGGCATTGACGTTAATTTTGCAGCAATTTCCAATGGAGGCTCGGGCCATAATCTTGACTCCTCTTTGTACGATTGTTCCAAATCCTACGCTGGCTCTTGAAGAAATGTAAGATTCGGGAGAAACGAGAGTCATTAGAGCCTCTTCTCCATAATATTTTAAAAGGCGAGCTCTGATTTTGGGGGAATCGATCGGTAAAACTGCTTTTAATCCTGGATGTTTTGCTTTGAGTTCCTCCCAATTTTCATCTGAGCCAAGATAATTGATGTCATAACATTCATTCGGATAAGTAGATTCAAGAATTCCTATCAAATCAATAAAATGGATTGATTCGATTAGATCAATGACGTCCCATTCGACGCCAACCAATACAACTTTTTCTTTCATGGTTTCCTATATAATTCTAGGGATGGGAAGAGGGATGATAAAGTTTCCCTTATATCCCTTTTTTCTTAAGTTTTTAGCCAGTTCCTCGGCAATATGCCAAGAATATAAAAGAGCATATTCAGGCTGATCGGCAAATAACTTTTCTTCACTTAGCACAGGGATGCGAGTGCCCGGCATAAATTTATTTACTTTGTTCGACGTTGCGACCTCTACGACCATATCAATAAGCCCATCGTCTAGTCCGACATAATTGGTGAGAGTGGTTGCTCGAGACGGAGCCCCCACTCCATAAATCTTTTTACCGCTAGCTTTAATCTCTTGAATAAGAGTGAGCAAAGACAATTTTGAGGCAATAACTTGCGAACGGAAAGAATCAAAAAGGCGACCATCTTCGAGTCCAAGAGTTTTTTCTTCAGCTAAATGATCTGAGACTGAAGGATCGATCGGATAAGAGCCTTTGCGGGCAGCATAAACTCGGATCGAACCCCCATGAGTAGGAATGCGCCCTACGCGGATAATTTCCAGTCCATGAGGCTCTAGAAGGCGAGTTAGACTTCCTACAGAATAGTATTTGAGATGGTCGTGATAAACAGCGTCATATTGCAAGGTTTTTACCAAGTCGAGGACATAATGGGACTCTGAAATAAAAATCCCCTCAGGAGCCAATAGATCAAGCATTGCTTCGACAAATTCATGAATCTGTAAAACATGAGCAAAAATATTAGTAGCTGTCACAATTTGAGCAGGGCCATATTTAGAGAGGATTTTTTGGGCAGCTTCCAAGCCAAAATAATCTTTGATCATCGGAATGCCCCGCTCAGTTGCACGCTCGAGAGCTTTTGTAGGCTCTACTCCAACGACAGAATAACCAGCCTCTCGAAACGGGATCAAAAGACTTCCGTCATTCGCTCCTATATCCACAACTAAACCTTTCAAAGAAAAGAGCTGAGAAACCTCTCTAACTAAATCTGCAAAATCATCTCTAAGAGCTTTAGTGATGCCGCTTAAGTAAAGATAGTCCTCAGGAAATAAGATCTTTGGATCGATAGCGTAGCCAATTTGAACAAGCGTGCAATGAGGGCATCGAAGAAGTTCAACTGGGAACCTCACTTCAGCATCCAAACCTTGATTAAAGGGAGCCATGTCATTAAGCAAAGGGACATAACCTAAGAAAATGATCGATTCAAGAGGGCCTTTTTGGCAAACCTGACAATTGTGGATCGGCGTTGAATCAAAAAGAGATTTAGGCTGCATGGACGAAATCCTTATTTTTTATGATTTTTTCTATACCACTCGACAATAGATGCCAATCCCTGGTCCAAAGAGATTTTAGGGGAAAATCCTAACTGCTTGATTTTTTCAATACTGGGACATCTTCGAAGGGTCGATCCTAAAGATAAAGGCCCTGGCTTTAAGGCTAGATTTCTCCCAAAATAAGCGGCGAGTTTTTCAGCCAAATCGGCCATAGAGATCTCTTCCGGATTTCCTACGTGATAAATTTGCCTGTGCTTTCCACTCTCCATCAAAAGAACAATGCCATCCACCATGTCATCAATATGAATAAAACATCGGCTCTCATGCCCGCTCCCCTGAATTTCGAGGGGAAGCGGTCCTGAAGGATGACTTTTTATGCTCTTAAGGATTTTCACGATAAGTTCGGGCAAGACATGCTCCCCTCCCATATCGGGCCCATAAACATTATGAGGCCTAAAAATCACCGTTCTTTGGCGCGGCGTTCCCTGGTAGTTCATAGCCAAAAGTTCCGTGATGATTTTCGATCCTCCATACGAATAGCGGGGGTTCGAAACGTCAGGCACTTTTAAAGGCTCTTTTTCATCGGTAGGTATCTTTAAAGGCGTTTGATAAACCTCGGAGCTCGAAGCAACGATCAGATCAGAGATCTCCCATTTTTTGCATCCATCCAGCACATTCAAAATGCCGCGGACGCCGACATCTAAAACAAGATCCGGTCTTTCATAAAAAAACTTCGTTCCATTGATCGCTGCTAAATGGATCACCGTATCGATGTTTTCCATAGAGGTTAAAACCGCTTTTGGATCGCGGATGTCCCCTTTGACCCAATCGATCTGATCCTTGCAGCTTTTAAGCCGATCGATCGACGAGCGGAATTCATTGTCGATCACTCGAACAAAATGGCCCAAAGAGATCAAACGGCGAACTAAAGCCGAACCTAAAAAACCGGTGCCTCCCGTCACTAAAATCCGTCTCATGAAGAGCCCTCGCTGTTTAGCACCTCTTTATGGCAGCCTAGTGTGATGTATTTGACCCCGAGAGGAAGATGAAGGTTCTCTTGGCTATAATTGTTCCAAAAATCATAGACCACACCGGGTTTTGTCATTTTGGCCGTCCATTCTTCTAATGGCATGGTAGAAAAAAGAGGGTGATTATTCAAAATCAACACCAAGTGGGCCCCAGCAAACATCTCTTCGGGCTCTTTTTTGGCGACAAGACCAAATTCTTTGATCTCTTTTTCTTCAACGACCGGGTCATAGCCTGAAAAAATCGCTTTAGGAAACGCTTTTTTCAATGCGGCAAAGATGGCAAGCGCGGTGGTGCCCCGAGTATCGTCGGTGATTGGCCTTCCTTTAAAAGCGATCCCTAAAAGAGAGATTTTTGGATTTTTCGGAAACCCTTTTTGCGATTTTAAAAACGTCACTAAAAAATCGACAACTTCTTTAGGCTGCTTTTCATTTGTCCTTCGAGCGGCCATCGTAATTTCAGGAACCACGCCATATTCCATCATGCTTTGGATCAAGATATGGGAATCTTTGGAAAGACAAGGTCCACCGACTGGACCTGGGAGAGGGATGTCTGTACGCGAGTAGCCAAACCTGCCGCCGCTTATCACCTCGTCTGCGCTTAACCCTACGACATCGCACATATGGGCTACTTCATTAGCAAAACCGAAAGCGACATCTCTTTTGGTATTTCCGATCAATTTGATCATTTCGGCCGTTTCCAAATCATTGACCCGGATCACGGTTGGAGTCAAAAACTGAAATAAGAGCGAAGCCCGAACGCCGGTGGCCAAATCGTCCGCCCCAATAATCTGAGGCAGATAGCGAAGCTCGGCCATGGCTTGCCCTTCGATGGTCCTTTCTGGACAAAAAGCAATTTGAAACCGCTTGCCCGTCTTAGCTAAGATCGGCTCTACGATCGAGCGGGTCGTTCCCAGCTTGACGGTCGAGCGTAAAATAATGAGATCCCCATCTTTTAGCTGACGAGCAATGTCGCTTGCTACTTTTTTGATACTGCTTAAGTTAATTTTCCTTTTGGAATCTAAAGGGGTTCCCACTGTAATGATATACACTTTCGCATCGCAAGATTCGGGAATTTTCTCATGGACCTCTAAAGATCTGTCCGCGATCACCTTTTTCAATTTGACCGATAAACTAGGTTCAAAGAAGCCCGCTTTGCCAGAGGCAATTTTCTCTAAAAGGTCTTTTCGCCTATCAATCCCTATGACTTGAAAGCCCCCATCGGCCATTGTAGTAGCCAGCGTGAGCCCTACAAAACCTAACCCCAAAACACAAACTTTTTTATCCGAATAATTTAAAGGGAGCTGTTTTTCTTTTTTTTTCATTTGATTATCTCGGAAGAGCTGATAATTGTTTCATAACCCTCTGAACGACATCTTCTGTCGTAAAAAGTTCTTTTTAAGGACTTTTCATTTATGCAAGTCCTGCCGCCAAGTTCTCTTCATGCGTTTTTTCGTCCATACTTTTCATGAACCAGTAAAGATCTTCATAAGAAGAAAACTCCCTTTTATCGACAAAACACTCTTTGGGAACGTATTCTTCTATGTTTGTCGCTCCTAAATAGACCGGAACCGTCCTTCCTAGAAGAGCTGGGAAAATTTTATCGCCGACATAGCCTGGCCGGTTTCCGTAATTTTCGTAGCGGATCGAAAATTTATACTGTTTGAAAACGGAAGAGGCGTCTGCGGGAGCGACTCCCTTCCAACTGGGAATTCCATGCCATCCAGAGCCGTAAAGATCGAAATCGCCGGTTGGGGTCAAAGCCTGAATCGCCCGAACTCTTTCTGAATTCAGCTCGTTCGGGTCGTTGCCCCACTGTTTATTTCCATTCATGAGACAGCAGAGTTTTTTTTCTGAAAAAGGGGGCAGATCTTTCGCCATTCCGAGGCCCCATAAATTAAACGGACAGTGGATTTTATAGAAATTGACGTTATCGACGAGATCATCGAACCAGACGAAAATCTTTCCAAACCTTTTTTTCGTCTCTTCGCTATAGTACGCAGGACAAATCATAGGAGGCTCAAAAGCGAGCAAAAAACATCTATCTCTATTTTCTTTAGAATAAGGAGCAAGATTTTGCAAAATGGGAGCTGCAGCATCCCAGGAAATAAGAGCGAACATGTCTCCACGGATTTCGCTTGCGTCTTGCGTGAAGTGAATAGTAAAACCTGCTTTTTGAATCTCTTCAAACAGCCTCGGGCCCAAAGATTTCGATTGAATAGGATCGCTTGGAATCGGCGTACAAGCATACCACGATGGCACTCCGTTGCCGTAAAGAAGCCAAACGATTTTGGATGTATTTTGCATCTTCTACCAACCTTGTTTTACAGATTCCACAGCAAGAGCGATATTCTCATCGGTGAGCGCATTGTGTACTGGCAACGCAATTTGTCTCTCCTCGTAGTAATCTTGCCCCACAAGTCCTTGAGAAAGGCCGCCAAAAACCTTATTTTTGTCAATTCGTCCATGGACAATCGAAGATGGCACCCCGCGAGAGGCGAGAGCGCGGATAAAATCCTCTCTTCTTTCCACTAGAATGGTAAAAGCCCAGTGAGAACTCTCTCTATCCGGAGAGCTGCTCAAGAGAGTGACTCCAGAAACGCCTGCCAAATGCTCTCGATAATAATTTCCAATGTACCTGTGCCTCTCAAGAATCAAGGGGAGATCAGTGAGGTTCGCCAGCCCAATCGAGGCGGCCACATTATTCATATGATACTTATAGCCAACTTGTTCTGAGTTATACACTCTTTCGCCAAGAAGAGAGGGAAGAGCCTCTTCTCTATCAATATTGAACCATCTCTTTTTCAAAAGCTCTTTTTCATCTTTCTCTGTAAGAGAGCAAACGGCCCCGCCATCTCCCGTCGTCAAATGTTTAATCGCCTGAAAGGAATACACGGTAAAATCGGAAAGCGAGCCAATCATCTTGTTTTTATAGACAGCACCAAGCGCATGGGCAGCATCTTCGATCACCTTTAAGTTATGCTCTTTGGCAATCGCATAAATTTCGTCCATATCGCAAGGATAGCCGCACCAGTGAACCGGCATCAGGGCTTTTGTTTTCTTTGTAATTTTTTTCCGAATCGATTCAGGACAAATGTTCCCCGTAAACGGCTGAATGTCCGCGAAAACAGGCTTTGCTTTTTGCATAAGAATCGAAAGGCCGCTCGCGATAAAAGTTTGCGCCGGCAAAATCACCTCATCGCCTTCTTGGACCCCGGCTGCGATTAAAGCCAAATGAAGACCTGAAGTGCCTGAATTTACAGCGACCGGTTTTCTGACCAAATGAAGCTCTTTTTGCAAGGCTAATTCAAAATCTCTAACAACACTGCCTTCGCTTAAACAATTAGAATCTAAAACCCGGCAAACAAACTCTTTCGCTTTTTTAGAAACATTCGTTGCTTGAAATGGAAACACCAGATTCCTCCCCAATATTATAAAACTATGAGAACACAAAAACTTTTACATAAAAACATTTTTTATATAGATTGACACATATCAAAGCAAATAAAAATACAATTAATCAAAAAATAAAAGAGAATTACATGAAATACTTAGTGCTAGGATCATCTGGGCAGTTAGGATTTTCACTAGTTAAACACATCAAAAAAATAAAAGAAGAAGTAATCCCTTTTGATTTGGTGAATAATCAGGAAGAAGACTTAAGGATCCCTAACAACAAACTACTACTAGAAAGAATGGAAGAAGCTGACTTTGTTTTCTTCCTTGCCTTCGATGTAGGCGGTTCTCGCTATTTGAAAACCTATCAAAACACTCTTGAATTTGTTTCAAATAATATTAGAATTATTGAGAACACTTTCTCTTTTCTTCAGAAAACAAAAAAACCCTTTTTATTCGCGTCTAGCCAAATGTCGAACATGGGTTATTCCCCTTATGGACAGCTGAAAGCTCTTGGAGAGCTTTATACAAAGATCTTGGGGGGATTGATTGTTAAATTTTGGAATGTTTATGGGATAGAAAAAGATTTAGAAAAATCCCATGTCATTACAGATTTTTTATTAAAAGCCAGAAATAATAAAAACATCGACATGATGACAGATGGAAACGAAATGCGCCAATTTTTATACGCTGATGATTGCAGCGAATGTATCATAAAATTAGCAAAAGAATATAATAATATATCAAGAGAAAAAGAACTTCACATAACTAATTTCAAATGGAATTATATTAAAGAAGTTGCTGAAGTTATAGCTAAACTTTATCCAGGGACAAACATCTCGCCAGGGCCGTCTGCGGATGAAGTACAAAAAGATAAAAGAAACGAACCTGATCCTTATATTTTAAGATTCTGGAAACCAAAAACAGAATTAGCCGATGGAATAAAAAGAATAAAAGAAGAAATGGAAATAGAGAGCATTTTATGACTCAAAAAAAAATTCTCGTATGCGGAGCCGGAGGATTTATTGGCCACCACCTCGTCAATCGTTATAAAAAAGAGGGATTCTGGGTTCGAGGAGTAGATATTAAATATCCAGAATACTCTAAAACTGCTGCCGACGACTTTATTATTGCAGACCTCACTCATCCAGAGGGAGCGAAGAGGGCATTAGATCTTCAGGGCGAAAGCTTTGACGAGGTATGCCAGCTTGCTGCCAATATGGGAGGAATGGGATTTTTAGCGACCCATAGCTCTGAAATTATGCATAATTCGTCCCTCATCAATTTGCACGTCCTGGAAGAGGCCCGAAAAACAGGCGTAAAGAAGATGCTCTATACTTCATCAGCTTGCATCTATCCAGAACACAATCAACTAGATCCCAACAATCCCAGATGTTCAGAAGATTCCGCTTATCCTGCCCATCCAGATACTGAGTATGGCTGGGAAAAACTCTACAGCGAGAGATTATACAAGTCATATGAAAAAGACTACGGTATGGACAATCGAGTCGTTCGGCTTCATAACATTTTTGGGCCTGAAGGAACGTGGATTGGGGGAAGGGAAAAAGCTCCTGCTGCCATATGCAGAAAGGTCGCTGAAGTAGACGACGGGGGAACGATAGAAATATGGGGCAAGGGAGATCAAACCCGCTCTTTTCTTTATATCGATGAGTGCATTGAGGGGCTTCGCCGGGTCATGCATGCAGAAAAAGGGATTCCGATTTTAAATATTGGTTCGGAAGAGTGTATCTCTATCAATAACTTAGCTCTCTTAGTCGCTCGCGTCGCCAATAAAAAAGTCACCGTTAAAAATGTAGAGGGGCCTGAAGGAGTTCGAGGAAGAAATTCAGACAATCGGCTCATTCGGCAAGTTCTCAATTGGGAACCGAACCAAAACCTCGAAATGGGCTTGAGAAAAACATATCCTTGGGTCTCTGAAAAACTAAAACTGAAGCTGATTGCCACCAAACTGATCAAAACAAAAATGAAAACGCTAGCGCAGTAGGAGGTTCCCTTGGAATCAAAAAATATTACTGTGATTGGGATCGGGCGTCTAGGGATTTGTCTTGCGCTATGTTTGGAAAAAGCCGGCTACTCTGTATTAGGAGTCGACCTGTCTCCAGACTACATCGAGCAGATCAACACAAAAACCTTAGATTCTTCAGAGCCAAATGTCAGAAACTACCTAGTAAACAGCAAAAATTTTAGGGCGACTACTTCTCTTCAAGAGGGGCTAGATTTTTCCAATATCTGTTTTTTGGCAGTTCCCACCAATACGATTCAAGAGGTGCAGACTTACGATCACGAAATCGTTTCTGAAGTTCTCAGCAAGATCAACGAAAAAGCAATTGAAAATAAACATCTTATCATCAGCTCTACTGTCTTTCCCAACTATATTCAAGGGACTGCAAAAAAGTTAATTGCTGACTGCAAAAATACAACCCTCAATTATAACCCTGAATTTATTGCTCAGGGCAACATTATTTATGGCCTAGAAAATCCAGACATGGTGCTGATTGGGGAAGACTCTAAAGAAGCAGGCGACGCGCTCCAAAAGATTTACAGCGATTTATGCTCCTCAAGTCCTGCTATAGCGCGGATGTCGATCGAAAGCGCAGAGATTACAAAGCTCGCGGTTAACTGTTTTATTACAAGCAAAATTGCCTTTGCCAACTTGATTAGCGACATCGCAGATCTTACGCCAGGGGCCGATAAAACAGAGATTTTGGCTGCCATTGGAAAAGACCAAAGGATCGGAAGCAAAAACCTCTCTCCAGGATACGGCTTCGGCGGTCCTTGCTTTCCAAGAGATAATAGGGCTTTAGGCAACTACGCAACTCTCATAGGCATTAACCCAGTTCTCTTTAAAGCAACTGACGCAACCAATAATATGCATGCCGAATTCATTGCGAATAGAATCTTAGAAAAAAACCTAAGCGAATATGTATTTGAAGATGTTTGCTATAAGCCAAAATGCCCCGTTCCTATCATTGAGCATTCGCAAAAACTTTTAATCGCCCAAAAAATTGCTAGCCAAGGAAAAGAAGTGACGATTTTAGACAATGAAAATGTCATTCAAAAAGTCAGACAGCAGTATGGAAATATATTTAAATACGTAATTCAAAACAAATAATAATTACATGACAGACAAATACTCAAAACCTTTAGTTACATGTCAATTTTATGGACAGATAGGAAACCAGCTATTCATCACAGCGGCGACATTAGCGTACGCTTGGGATTATGACATGACCCCTATATTTCCTGGGCTTCATACGAAAAAAAACAGGACGTCTTACAATAAAGACCGCCTATTTTTCCGACTCGACACGTCTCAGCCCCCAAGAAATTTTTCCACCATCTTCCGGGAAAAAGACGCCTATTGTCCAGAAAGAATCCCTTATCTAAAAGATGTCATTTTAGACGGTTATTTTCAAAGCTGGAGACATTTTCATCATCATCGATCCCGGTTGCTAGAAACTCTTGATCCATCAGAGCAGACGTTAAATATCCTGCACGCAAAATACAAAGATCTCTTAGAAAATCCCAATACAGTAAGCATTCACGCCAGAACCTCTGGCATCCGATTTCATAACACCAACCAGCAGCCTTTCTTAGGATTCGAGTACTATGAAAAAGCGATGCAGCACTTCTCCAGCGATTCTCTATTTGTCCTCTTCTCCGATAGGATTAATTGGTGTAAAAAACATTTCAAAGAAAAATTCCCCGACAAAAACTTCCTTTTCGTAGACGGAAACTACGGCATAGAAGATCTCTTCCTCATGTCAAAATGCAAACACAACATCATCTGCAACTCGACTTTCTCCTGGTGGGGAGCCTACCTTAACCAAAACCCCAATAAAAAAGTGATCGTCCCGGACAAATGGCACTCAGGAGGCCACCCCTATCCCAATCCCCAAGAAAACCTCTACCTCCCTGATTGGATAGGAGTACCTTACGTCTTCGCCCCCTATCCTGAAGATATGTACAGCTACGACGAAAACTCCCAATCCTGCGATCCAGCCTGGTGGAACTAAGAAAAGGGCTCCGCCCTTAGACCCGCAAACGGAACACGCCCCCTTAGAACCCCTTTTGTTTCTTATATAAAAAAATGGGGTCCTAAGGGGACGTATCCCGTTTGCGGGTCTAAGGGCAGAGCCCTTTTGCTAAGGGTATTTATTTTCTGACGAAAATGGCTTCGCCGTTTTCTTCTGGTTCTAGGTAGAGTGTTTTGAAGCCGGCGTCTTCGAGGAACGTTTTGATTTCGTCGCGGAACATGATTCCTTCGTAGACGGGGTAGGTATAGAATTCCAGTTCGATGACTTTTACGGTTTTTAAGAGAGTGGGGCTTGCTTTAAGCATGTCTCCTTCCGCGCCTTGCATATCGAGGTAGAGAAAATCGATGTGGGAGACATTTTGCAGTTCAGCCCATTTGTCTAAAGTTAAGACGGGGACTTTGATGGGAGTTTCGAAGAATTTCTTTTTTTCCGCGGGGGTGTAGAGAAAGCTGATGCAGCTTGTATCTTGCAAGTCTACATAGAAATTTAGCATGCCGTTTGTTCCACCGAGGGCTAGCTGGTAGGTTTTTATTGAGTTATAGAGGGACTCTTTAGAGAGATTTTCATTGAGGCCGGATAGACCCTCGGATTAGGCTCGAAAGCGTAGAGAGTGCTTTGAGGCCAAAGTTTGCTAATCTCGATAACGTGAGAGCCCCAATTGGCCCCGACAACTGCAATAGTAGATTCTCGAGGCAAAAAGTTTTTCCGGAGATAATAAAGCATAGAGAACATGAGGGTCATGGGCGGGGCCTTTTTTAAACAGGTGGGTTTAGATGCTGCAGCACCGTTTTGGCAAGATGCCTGCTAGAAAACACCGAAGCCTCAGGGCTGGCAATGAATTCCTTGGCAGCGCTGAGATAAGAATGATAAGTTTCTTTGTCTATGCTATTCATAAATTGATAAAGATCGTTGTAAGAGGAGAATTCAGTTAAGTTAATAAAGCAATTTTTGGGTATGTAATCATAGATGTTTTTAGGCCCTAAATAAATTGGAATGCAGCTAGCATAAAAGGCATCGAAAATTCTTTCCGTTATGTATCCGCATTGATCGTGGATATTTTCGTAGCTGAGGCAAAATTTATAATTTTTAATGACGTCCAATTTGCCTGTTTTAAAAGCTCCCTTCCAACACGAGAAATCATTCCAACGAGCTCCATATAAATCAAAGTCTCCGACAGAGGAAAAAAACCGGGCAGCCTTTCTTCTCTCTTCATACATCGATTTCGGATGCGGACAAAAATGGTTCGATTGAACCATGACGCAAAATTTTTTATCTTCAAATTCGGGAACATTTTCTGCGAATTTTTCATTACATTGCGCGTGTAAATAACTAAAATAAGATTGATTGTCTACAAACTCCTCAAACATGACAAAGATTTTTCCAAAATAATGTCTCAATCTCTTGTCATAAAACAGACCGTAAGTCGTATAAGGCTCGTTAACAAATAAAAAACATTTTTCTTTAGGATGTTTTGATAAACTATCCAGGATATCTTGATTCAATAGTGTAATGGAAATGATGTAGGCGACATCGTCATAAGATCCTAACCCTTTGTAGTCAAAAGTCGGAACAAAATTATACCCCAGATTTTCTATAGCTTCTCTAAGATACACATAGGGAACAGCGTAATCGTCTTTTCTTGAGGAGCGATCGAAGAAAATATCATGATTTCCGCAATCTTCCAACAAAACATAGACAGTTTTTTTCGCAGGATCTTTTCTAATCATGATAAAACTTATGACTTACGCTCTTATAAAACAGAAACAGAATTAAATAAATAAAAATAAAACAATTTGATAAAAAAATCAACATAAACTAAAAAAAAATACACCTACAAAAATAAACAGGACTGTTATGCAACTACCGCAGCTGAAAGTCATCCCCCAAACAGAAGCTCATGGCTATCATTTCAACCAAATTGAAACAAATGGCGAAGGACTTTTACTTCATCATCTTTTAAAAGCAAATCAAACTGTTTTTGATATTGGGGCTAACGCCGGAGACTGGACAAAATATGCTCTAACCGTAGAACCAAGCCTTCGAGTGATAGCTTTCGAACCTGTAACCGGAATATTTAAAACTCTTAAAGAAAACATCACAAATTCAAATGCTAAATTATATAATAAAGCAATATCTAATTATGTAGGCTCTGGAGAATTCTTTAATACCGAAGAATTTGAATTTGGATGGAGCAGTTTTGTAAAAAGACCAGACTTTAAATCCAGAGAAAAAACCATTCAAGTTGAAGTAGATACGTTAGATAACTTTTGTTTTTTAAATAACATAGAAAAAATCGACTTTGTAAAAATTGATGTAGAAGGGAGCGAACTAGCTGTTTTGCAAGGAGCTGCGCGTTTATTAAGAGAAAATAAAATCTCTGCCCTTCAATTTGAATATGGAGGAACATTCCCAGATGCTGGAATTACTCTTCACGACGTCATGAAATTGCTTACCGAAAATGGGTATGTTCTTTTTAGATTATTTACGCAAGGCTTGATTCATATTTCCGAATGGAAAGAAAATTTAGAAAACAATAATTACTCAAACTACTTTGCAATATTACAAAAAATGGCTCCAAACTTTAATAAAATTCTCATTTAGATAAAAAAAAGGATATTAAATGGAAAAAACAAACTACCCATTTTCCCAAAGCCCTATTGACGTTGTCATCCCATCAACTCCTAAAGATTTGGATACTATCGACCTCTGCATCCAAGGCCTTCGAGAGAACGTCGAAAATATCGGCCGTATAGTGGTTCTCTCTGAAGTTCGTTTAACGGATAAAGCAGAATGGTTTGACGAAAGGAAATTCCCTTTTTCCAGATTCGACGCTGCCTACGAGATTTTTAAAGACGTTGAGGAAGCTAACGATTATTTAACCTGGCGCGACAGATTATTTTTTAATCAAATCTTAAAATTATACGCCCCTTTGGTCATCCCCAATCTCTCACCTAACGTTCTCCTCATCGACTCCGACACAATCTTCCTCAACCCCGTTCAGTTTATAGATTCCTCAGGGGCGGGTTTATACAATGCACCAGGCGGACATCCTAGCGCAATGCATTTTGAACACATGGAAAGACTGCTTCCCGGGTTAAAGCAAATTCAACCAGGTCTCTCTGGGATTGTATTTCACATGTTATTTCAACGCCCTGTCTTAGAAGATTTATTCAGCAGGATTGAAAAACATCATGGAGTTCCCACCTGGAAGGCTATTTGCCACACAGTCGACAAATCGCTCGTCAAAGGACAATGCGCCATTGCTGACTATGAAATCTATTTTCATTTCGCATTTTCAAGAACGGACCAAGTCAAAATTAGACAACTGAAGTGGCTAAATATAGTAGATAACTTAGAGATACTTCCGGAGCTGAAAAGAAGAGGGTATCATCACGTCTCTTGCCACGACTGGGCTAGGTCAAAAAGAGAACTCTATGAAATTGCAAAAAAAGCAAGATAAATACTTATGACAAAATATAAACCACTTTATTTCAAAAAAGTTTGCCATCCAGGACATGGATTTGGAGCAAGTTTTAATACCCTTCTTACCGCTCTGCATTTTTATGAACTTGGAATTTTTTCCGGGGTCGAAGCAGATTATAAAAAAACAGGAAATTATTACGATCCAAAATATGGATATAATTGGTGGGAATATTATTTTGAGCCGATTAAAGTGGGAAGCCCTGATGGAGCGCATGTCTTAGAGTATCATTGGTTTCCTGGGGCAGAAATCGTTGGTCTTAAAGGTGAGACAAAAGAAGAAAACCATAAAATTCTGCGAAAATATATAAAAGTTAAAGATCATATTCTTAAAAAAGTAGATAATTATATCGATCAGCACTTTAAAAATGAGTTTGTAGTTGGCGCATTTTATAGAGGAACCTCTGCAAGGAGCGGGGCTGAGGCAAGCTTAATATCCTATCAAGAATTTTCAGATAAATTTTCCGATATATTAAACGAAAGAGGGATTTCTCCTAACCAATGTATAATCTTTATAGAAAGCGATGAAGAGGGATTTATTGATCATATGAAATCTCGATTTCCTCGCGTGATCTATCAAACGAATGAAATGAGGTCAAAAGACCGAGGAGAACCCATCCATGTCAACCATCCCAACCCTTATGACATGGGGGAAATGACAGTGATTAATTGCTTGCTGTTTTCAAAAACAAACTTAATTATTAAAACTCAAAGCAATATGATCGAATTAGCCAGCCATTTCAATCCTAATATAGATGATATAGCTCTTAACACCATGAATATAATTCCACATCAAGACCCGCGACCTTTATACAAAGAATTAAAGCAAAAAATACAACAGGGTTATCATCCGACCGAAACGTATATAAATTCATTCTCAAGAAACCAACACTCTTTCTTTCGAAAGACATACGAGAATATACAATAACAAAAAAAACAACATAAAACCTTAATTGTCGTGAACCATGAGTGATGATCCTAATAAAAAAAATGTCGTCTACGCGCTAGTCGTGGACATGGCTGAAAAAAATTACTACTATGATCGCTTTGCTTTGCCAGACGGGGTTGCCGTCCCTTACATGCGCATCAGAGAAGCTGTAGAAAAGGCAGGATATGAATTCAAAGTAACTAACAATAGCTTTGATCTGAAAAACGCCATGTGCGTGTTTAGTACCTGTCTACTTAATTCAAGGCTCCTCGAAGGCCTCGCTTACTCCAAAGTTCCTAAAGAGCGATGTTTTTTATTCGTACAAGAACCTCCTACGCATTGCCAATGGATGTATGACAGACGGCTTGGAGATTTTTATGGGAAAATATTTATCCTATTCGAAGATTTGGTCGATAACCGGTTATTCTTCAAATATTTCCATCGCATTACAGAAAACAAAGTCGTCGGAAACATCCCAGCCTTCGAGGATAAAAAATTTTGCGTCATGATTCAAACGAACGATCCCCAAGTTAATCCTGGAACCCCCGCAAGAAGAGCTTCTGCCAGTTATTTTTCAAGCAAAGAAGGGTTCGACCTATTTGGCGCAGGCTGGGAAGGATATCCAGCTTGGCGGGGTAGGCTAGGCCCATGTCCTTGGAACAAAACGGGAAGAACAGAAGAAACGGTATTTCTAAAAAATAATCTCCTGAAAAATTACAAATTTACCCTCGCCTACGAGAATATTCAAGCCCGCGGATTTACAACGGAAAGACTATTCCAGGCAATGTATTCTCAATGCGTTCCTATTTATCTGGGAGCTCCAGATATTACCAAGTACGTGCCGTCCACTTGTTTCATCAGCCGCGATCATTTTTCTTCTGACGAAGAACTTTATTTATTTCTAAAAAGCATAGATAAAAAAACATATCAAAATTATTTAAACGAAGCTCAGAAGTTTTTAAAAAGTCCTCAAATAACTCCATTTTTACCAGAAGAATGGGCTCATACAGTAATGAGACAGATCAACGAAATTGCATGCAAATTCACAACGTAAAAGAGTATTGGAATAGACAGCCTTGTAATATAAAACACAGTAACTTTCCCATCGGAACTTTAGAATATTTCAATGAGGTCGAAAAAAGAAAATATTTCGTAGAACCTCATATCCCTTTATTTGCTGACTTTGAAAGATGGAAGGGGAAGGATGTTTTGGAAGTAGGCTGTGGAATAGGGACCGATTCGATCAATTTCGCTAGAGCCGGAGCTCTCTTGACCTCTTTGGACCTAGCTGAAAATAATATCGCAATCACAAAAAAAAGATTTAAGGTTTTTAATCTTAAAGCCGATTTTATTTTAGGCAATGCGGAAGAACTTGCTTCCTATTTTCCAAACAAACAATTTGATCTCGTTTATTCCTTCGGCGTCCTTCATCATACTCCCCGTCCCACGTTGGCTCTCAATGAATGTTTCAAGGTCCTTAAGCCTGGAGGAGAGCTAAGGATCATGCTCTATGCTAAATATAGCATTAAAAATTTTTTAATTTATCTAAAAAGGGCTCAACCCGAAGCCCAGCCAGGATGTCCGATCGCCGTCACTTTCTCGAAAAAAGAAATTACTAAATTATTAGAAAAATTTGAAATCATTGAATGCAAAAAAACACACATCTTTCCTTATCGTCTGAAAGAATATAAAAAATTAAATTATGTAAAAAAATTTCCCTGGAACCTCCTCCCTCTCAAGCTTTTCCACGTTCTTGAAAAAAAAGCTGGGTGGCATCTTTTGATCAAAGCCAAAAAACCGATTTTATAAATAAGGGATATCTCTTAATATAAATAGGTCTTAATGAGAGTATTCGCATGACGCAAGCAAGAGAGTCTAATAGAAGCCTTCAAGATCGAGCCTTTATGGGCGTTTCCGCGATGTGTCTCGCTCTTATCTGTTACGCCCTTTCCGACGCCTGCCTCAAGCATCTCATGTCAAGCTACGCCGTCAAACAAACCATGATTCTAAGGGCGCTGACAAGGCTCATCCCCCTCCTCGTCGCAGTTTACTTTCAAGGAGGCGTAAAAAAAGTCCTCAGCACCTCTCACCCCGCAAGACATGCCGTACGGCTCGGAGTAAACCTCGTCTACACCTGCTCTTTTATGCTAGCCATGTCAATGGGCTCTTTGACAGAGGTCTACACCCTCTCTTACACCTCTCCCTTTTTCATGATCCTCCTTAGCGCCATTATGCTAAAAGAAAAGGTCTCCTGGCATAGATGGGCAGCCGTCGCCCTCGGCATGCTGGGCGTCGTCATCGCAACGCGGCCAGGCTCCGGCGTCATGGAATGGACAGCTCTGCTCGTCCTCCTTGGAGCCTTCCTAGGCTCGCTCAACAAAATCCTCATGAGACGCCTCGCCGAAACGGAACACAGCCTCTCGATTGCCATCTACCCCAACCTCACCATGATCCTCTTCACCCTCCCCTTTCTCTTCACTATCTGGACCCCTATGCCCTGGACCCACTGGGCCCTCTTCCTCCTCGTAGGAGCCATCACCGCGTTTGGACAATACCTCATCGCTCAAGCTCTCCGCTTCGCCCAAGCCTCACTCCTGGCCCCCATCGACTACTCATCTTTCTTCTGGGTCGTAGCCCTCGACTTCTTCTGGTGGCAAAAAATCGTAGACCTCAACACCGTCCTCGGCGCAGCCATCATCGTAGCCAGCAACCTCTACATCCTCCGCTGCACCAAAAAAGAACAACTCCAAGCCTAATAAGTGCGGAGCCCTTACTTACGCTATGAACGGGAAGATTTTTTGGATAATTTTTTGACTTTTTGGGAGTTGCCTTTTTGGACGATGAGAAGAACGTCTTCTGTGTCGATGATGAGGAGATTTTGGACTCCGATGGTGGAGACCCTTTTTTTGCCATGGCTGATGATCAGGCTATTTTGGGTTTCGAGAGGTTCGGCCTCTCCGATGATGACATTTTGGTGCTCATCTTTATCTAGTACTTCGTAGATGCTGTCCCAAGACCCTATATCGGTCCAGGAGATAGAGATGGGGCAGAGAAGGGATTCGCTAGTTTTTTCGAGAAGGGCGTAGTCAATCGAGATATCTGGGAAAGCACTGTAGTGGTGTTTGATGCTTGAAAACGGGTGCTGGGAGAGGCGATTAATTTCTGGGGCGTAGAGTTTCATTTCTTGCCAGAAGATGGAAGGGGAGAAGAGAAAAATTCCGCAATTCCAGTAGTAGGTTCCCTGGGAGAGATAATGCTCGGCTTCTTTTAGGGAGGGTTTTTCAGTGAATTTTTTGATTTTGTAGGTGGAAGAGTCGTGGGAAGAGCCAGTTTCTATGTATCCATAGCCGGTTTCTGGTTTTTGAGCGTTGACTCCGAAAATGATGATTTTGGATCTGGCCTGAAGTTGAGCGCTTTTTATGTGCTGATGGAAGACCTCTTTGGGTTCGATGACGTGATCTGAGGGAAGGACCAAAATTGTTTCTTCAGGAGAGATCAGGTGCAGGTCTTCGAGATATTTTACACAATAGGCCATAGCTGGCGCTGTGTTTCTTTTGAGAGGTTCTGTCAGGACGTCGCAAAGAGCTTCGACGCCGAGTTTTTCAATTTGACGATGGACAAGATGCTCATATTGAGTATTCGTTGAGATGAGGATTTTTTTGACGAGGGGATTGTCAGTGAAGCGAAGGATGGTTTTTTGTAAAAGAGAAGGCTCATTTCCGAAACTTAAAAACTGTTTCGGAAACTCATTTCTTGATAAAGGCCAAACCCTTGAGCCCTCTCCTCCAGCCAAAATAACAACGCTCATAAAAAATCTGTAGATTTTACAAAGGGCCTATCGTGAACTCTGTATTCAACAGGATAGATATAACGGGGATCTTTGTAGATTTTTTCGATCCGATTTGTATTTTTGAAATGAGAAAGAGAGTCGTTTAACACATCATTTCTTACAAAAAATACGTTAACTCCTTTATCTTCTGCATAGATCAGCGAAAAACCTTTTTTAGAGGCTAGATTGTACAAAGCCGTAATGCTGACTCCCCAATAATTAGTGGCATCAGCCCTGAAGAACGGATGATAAGGAACGATTTTGTCTTGGATCTCAAACCAGGAATTATATTCTGCAACAATCACTCTGGGCCGATATTTTTCTAAAATGGCCTTCAGTACATAGAAATCGTTGCCGTCTATATCAATAGAAAGTAGATCAAACTCAGTAGGAACTTCATGCTTTTCAAATATTTCACAAATATTCTCAGCAGTAATTAAACACTGATGTAAATTAATTAATGGGTTTACATATTTATAATCTAAAAGAAGACCTTTCCAATTTTTTGTTTCTCTTAAATAACGGGTATTGCATTCGCTGCCATCCCCGGTTCCAAATTCGACAAAGTATTTGGAAGTGGTTCCAACTTCTTGAAAAATTTTTTCAAGAACCCCATCTTCCCCATTTTGGCTAAATACCTTTTTTTCAAAGTAGCTTAAATCAATCTCTTCCAAGAAACAACCATAATATTAAAGCCTAACTAAATAATAAAAATTAAATTAGTTTCATGCAAATTAATAAATCTTCAAATCAATTTTCCTTCTATCCAAAAATAAAGATTTTCCAAACCATCCCGAATGTTTTCTTCGGGCTTCCAATGAAGCGTTTCATAAAGCAATCGATTGTCGGAGGTCATCTCATGAAACCCGATTTGGGCTCCGATATTTTTAATTTTGATTTTCTTCTTAGCTATATCAGCAATTAAAAGGGCTAGTTGATTCATCGAAATTTGGGTTTCAGAACCTAAATTTAAAATAGGCAAGGGACCTGGGGCCTGCATGATCCGCCAAAGACCTTCCACACAGTCATCGATCGATAAAAAGGCTCTTTTTTGCTCGCCGCTGCCGAACACTTCGATAAAATCCCCTTCTTTAGCCAAAGCGATTTTGCGGCATAAAGCAGACGGAGCCTTCTCTTTTCCTCCATCCCAAGGGCTAAGCGGGCCGAAAACGCTGAAAAGACGGGCAATCCGAATATCGAGCCCATATTTTTTCTGATAAGCCATGCAAACCCTCTCCCCAAAAATTTTCTCCCAGCCATATTCTGTATAAGGGTTGGCTGGATAGACTGAAGTTTCTGAGTACTTTGAAGAGAGGCACGTTTCTGAAGAAGGAATGGGGTAGACGCAAGCCGATGAGGGATATAAGATCTTGGCTACTCCCCTTTTTCGACACATTTCCAATACATTCAGATGAATTAAGGTAGAGTCGCGAAGAATTTGAGCAGAATGAGCCTCTATAAATTGGGCGCCTCCAATGGTCGCCGCACACTGGCATACTTCGTCAAACGGCCCTTTTTGAAAAACCTTTTCCAAAGCGCCAGGGTCTTTTAAATCGGCCAAGATAAATTCATGGGCAAGACTCGCCTCATATTGAGGAGAGTTTCTACTAACGCCGCAAACCCAATGTCCTTCTTTTTTATATTTTTTAACAAGATAATGACCAATAAAACCGCTCGCGCCGCAAATTAATACTTTCTTCTGACTCATTTTAATGTCTTGGAATAAAATTTTACTTTAAATTAACATTGGAATATTGACAATGCTTTAAAAAACCAAAATACATAGAGAAATCCTTTTATGAAAATATCAAAAAAAATAAAATGTCGCATTTCAGGCGGAAAATTAATTGATATTTTAAATTTAGGAGATTTGCCGCTTTCCTCGTTTCCTGACAAGAAAGATCCAACGCCCAAGCGGCTTCCCGTAACGGTCTGCCTGAATCCCAATTCCGGCTTAGTGCAGCTCCGCCACACTGTAGATCCCGATGAGATGTATTCCCAATATTGGTACATGTCTGGGGTGAATGATTCGATGAAGCTCGCTTTAAAATCGATTGTTCTGAGCGCTCTCGATCGCTGCAAAGCTACGCTCGGAGAAAAACCGCTCGTCGTAGATATCGCATCGAATGACGGCACTTTACTTAGCGCTTATCCTAGCCATTTTTTCCGAGTGGGGATCGATCCGGCCAAAAACATCAAACCAAAGCAGTGCGATCTCCATATTAATACCTACTTTAGCAAAGAGGCCTATCAAAAGCATCTCGGGGAAAAAAAGGCCGATATTGTGACGAGCATATCGATGTTTTACGATCTGGAAAATCCAGTCCAATTCGCTAAAGACGTCCATAACATTTTAAAAGACAACGGGCTATGGATTTTGGAGCACAGTTATCTTCCGACAATGCTCGAGAGAAACTCTTTTGATACGATCTGCTCAGAGCACCTAGAGTACTATAGCCTGCAGGCCATGGACTATATTTTTGATCAAAGCGGCTTTGAAGTAGAAGACGTGGAGCTCAATGATGTCAACGGAGGAAGCTTTCGGCTCTATGTTCGAAAAAAAGGGCAGGCTTCTGTAACGGACAATGTCATCAAAATGAGAGAAAAAGAAAAATCTCTCAAACTCAATGAACCAGCAACGTATCAGCAATTCGAAAAAAGAATCCAAGAGAATAAAAAAGAAATCATCAACTTTCTTAAAACGCAAAAAAGATTAAACAAACTTGTCCTTGGATATGGAGCTTCAACGAAAGGGAATACGATTTTATCCTATTTGGAAATAGGTCCAGAGCTTATCCCCTTTATCGCAGACCGCTACCCGATTAAACATGGACGGTTAACCGTCACAGGAATTCCGATTATTTCCGAAGAAGAGGCTCGAAAGATGAACCCCGACTATTTTTTCACGCTTCCTTACCATTTTATGGATGAGTTTTTAACGAGAGAAAAATCTTTTCTCTCCAAAGGGGGGAAGTTTGTCGTTCCCGTTCCAAGGCTCTCTCTAATCCCCGACCATGGAAGAGCCCTATGAAACAAGCTTTTATTACAGGAATTACAGGGCAAGACGGATCTTATTTAACAGAATTTCTCTTAAAAAAAAATTACGTAGTGCATGGCTTAATAAGAAGAGCCTCTTCGCCCAATTGCTCAAGGATTGCTCATCTTTTAAAAAATAAAGAATATAAAGACAGGTTATTTTTATATGAAGGAGACTTAGGCGACTCTTCTAACTTAATGAAGCTTGTAGAGAAAATAGCGCCTGAAGAGATTTACAACTTGGCCTCGATGAGCCATGTGAAAGTCTCTTTCGAAGTTCCTGAATATACGGGAAATATTGCCGATTTAGGCACTATTCGGCTTTTAGAGATCATTCGGACAGTGCACCCGAAAGCAAAATTTTATCAAGCATCAACGTCCGAGCTCTTTGGCCAGGTCAAAGAGACGCCTCAGACAGAGACGACCCCTTTCCATCCAAGATCTCCTTACGGAGTTGCTAAATTGTATGCCTATTGGGCCTGCATCAACTATAGAGAAGCTTACAACCTCTTTGCTTGCAACGGGATTTTATTCAACCACGAAAGTCCTAGAAGAGGAGAGACATTTGTATCGAGAAAAATCACGATAGCCGCTTCTAAGATCAGTTTAGGACTGCAAAATAAGCTCATCTTAGGGAATTTGGACGCCAAGAGAGATTGGGGCTACGCCGATGATTTTGTAGAAGGGATGTGGCTTATGCTCCAACAACCTTTGGCAGATGACTATGTGCTGGCAACAGGGAAAACCACTTCAGTCAGACATTTTGTTGAACTAGCTTTTCAGTTTTTAGATATTAACATTGGGTGGGTAGGATCTGGAATCTATGAAGAAGGGATCGATAGAAAAACAGGAAAAGTTTTAGTAGAGGTCTCTCCTGAATACTTCCGTCCGACCGAAGTTGATATCTTGCTGGGAGCTCCTCACAAAGCTAAATCGAAACTGCATTGGGAGCCAAAAACTTCCGTAGAAGAGCTCGTCAAAATCATGATGAGAGCTGATGTATCCAAATTAAAAGATCGTTTCTAAGGAGAGTTTTATGATTGTCAGCCGAACCCCTTTCAGGCTTCCATTAGGAGGAGGCGGAACAGACCTTCCCTCTTATTACAGAGAGCACGGCGGTTTTTTGGTCACAGCTGCTTTAGATCTGCACATGAATATCTGTATCAATCAGCCCGTCATGCTCGACCAGATCAAGCTGAATTATTCTCAAGTCGAATGCTTGAATGTAGACGATATCGATCAGATCCGACACGACGTCGTGAGAGAAACGTTAAAATATCTGAAGTGGAAAACTCCCCTTGAAATCAGTTCCATGGCCGATATCGCATCTGGAACGGGACTTGGCTCTTCCAGCTCTTATACAGTAGGGCTTCTCAATGGACTCAATACTCTTTTGCGGCGCCATGTTTCTGTTCAAGAGCTTGCAGAAGAGGCTTGCAAAGTAGAAATGGAGCTCATTGGAAAACCCGTAGGCAAGCAAGATCAATATGCAGCCGCTTTTGGAGGGATTATAGCTCTCAATATAGATCGGACTGGCAAAGTCATTGTAGAGAGGCTCAACTTGGAAAAAGAATTTCTAGCAGAGCTTCAACACAGGCTCATGATCTTTTATACAAATATTCAAAGAGACGCCAATGAGATACTGGGAGATCAGCAGATGCAAATTCTCAAAAAAAACAACCATCATTCTCTCGAAGCTATGCATAAAATTAAAAGCATCGGGTTCGATATCAAGGAAGCTTTAGAACAAGGAGATATTGAAGCTTTGGGAAAACTCTTCCATGAACACTGGCTAGAAAAAAAACGGATCTCTTCCAAAATGAGCTCCTCTAGACTCGATGAATGGTATGATCTGGCTCGACAAAATGGAGCAATCGGAGGAAAAGTCATGGGAGCTGGAGGCGGGGGATTCTTTGTCTTTTGCTGCGAACAGGGGAAAAGAAAGACTCTTCGAGCAGCCTTAGAAAATGCAGGTCTCAGGTATAAGCAGTGCTCATTCAATTTTGAAGGATCAAAAATTGTCGGAAATTTTTAAGAATGAAAGCATTAGTATTAGCTGCAGGGAAAAGCACCCGCATTGCCTCTATTTCAAAAGGACTTCCTAAACCGCTGATCGAAGTTCATGGGAAGTCTGTTCTTAAAAGAAATTTAACCTGGCTTGCTCAATTTGGCTTTCGCGATATCTGGATTAATTTACATTATAGAGCCGAAGACATCATTAACCATTTGGGCCAAGGAGATGATTTAGGACTCAATATACAATATGCTTTTGAGCCTGAAATTTTAGGAACCGCTGGAGCTGTAAAACATCTGCAAGAAGAGTGGAAAGAGACTTTTTTAGTCGTCTATGGAGACAACCTTTTTCAATTTTCGCTCGACACCTTCATCTCCTTTCACCAATCTCAGAAAACGCCTCTGTCGATTGGAGTCTTTGATCGCTCAAAACATCTTCACACAGGGATCGCCGGCGGCAGGGTTGTTTTAAAAGGATCTTACGTTCAAGGTTTTATTGAGGGAGGAAATCAAGCAATTTCAAATTATGTCAACGCAGGAGTCTATTTATTAGAACCTAAAATCTTAGAAATTATACCAGAAGAAACTTTTTTCGATTTCGGTAACGATTTATTTCCAAAATGCATACATAATGATATAAAAATATCTGGACACATAATTGAAGGATACTGCTTAGGAATAGACACACCTGAAAGTTATCAAAACGCTTTAACTATAATCAATAATTAAATGAAAAAAATTTTAATCACAGGCGTTGCAGGCTTTATTGGCTCTAATTTGGCAGAAAGACTTCTTCGCGAAGGCATTTATGAGGTCATAGGAATTGATAATTTATCAGCGGGCTCCTTAAAGCAAGTTCCCTCTGGACTACAATTTCACTCTCTCGATATCCGAAGCCAAGAGATTTATCCTTTGTTTAAAAAAGTGGACACTATCTTTCATTTAGCAGCAAAAAACTGTATTCATGACTGCCAGTTGGATCCTGTAGAGACCGTAGATATTAACGTCATGGGCACTGTCAATATTCTTGAAGCAGCCAGGCGCGCTCAAGTTAGAAAAGTAATCTATGCAGAATCTTCAGCTTTATATGAAGGGATTCAGCTTATGCCGACCCCTGAAACAGAAACGGCCCCAGAAAGCTTTTATGCTGCTAGCAAAGCTGCTGCCCGTTTGCTTGCCGAGAGCTATAAAAAATACTCAGATCTTTCATTAACAGCCTTAAGATATTTTTGCGTCTATGGGCCAAGGCAAGATTACAGAAGGACAATCCCTCCTGTCATGAGCTCTTTCATCCTCCATCTTCTACAAGACAAGTCCCCTGTAATTTACGGATCAGGAACTAAAAAAAGAGACTTTGTTTATATAGACGATATCAATGATTTTCATCTACAGGCTATTTCCGATCCTCGAACTGATGGGAGAGTCTTTAACTTAGGAAGCGGATCAAATTATTCAATTCAAGAAATTTTTGAAAAAATTAAAAACCTTCTTTCTTCTCCACTAAAACCTACCTATCTGCCCAACTTGCCGGGAGAAGCGGAAGAAACATTAGCTTGCATAAATGAAGCAAAGTCTTTGGGATGGCAACCAAAAACATCTTTAGAAGAAGGGCTGAGGCTATCGATTCAATTTATTAAGGAGCATGTACTGTGAAAACAAAACCCACTATTGGAATCGTTGGTCTTTGGCATTTAGGCTGTGTTGCTGCAGCTGCTTGGCTAAAATTAGGCCATCAGGTCATTGCTTGTGATTTTGATCTCCGTCTTATCGATTCGTTGTCCCAAGGAAAAGCCCCTCTATATGAACCAGATTTAGACGCATCACTGCTATCAGGCTTGGAGAAAAAGCAAATCACTTTTTCACTAGATCCCAGTTCCTTAAAAGCCTGCGAATTTATTTTTATGACCTATGATACACCTGTCAATGAGCAAGATCTTTATGATCTACACATCCTTGAAGAAGCTTTAGAAAAAATCTCTCCTCACCTCTCTTCTGAAGCGGTTTTAATCATTAGTTCGCAGGTGCCTGTCGGCACATGCAAAAAATGGCAAAATAAATTGAAAAATCCCATCGTCTATTCTCCGGAAAATCTAAAACTAGGAGAAGCTATTGCCAATTATCTGCGGCCAGGCCACATCGTCCTCGGGTGCAACAAAGAAAAAGCGCTCCTAAGAGTAAAAGATCTTTTTTCTTCTATTCCAGCCACTTACATTACGATGGATTTAAATAGCGCAGAGATGACGAAACACGCCATCAATGCCTTTTTGGCCTCATCCATCACTTTTGCCAACCAACTTTCCGATGCCTGCGGTTTATCGGAAGCTCATTTTAAGCAGGTAACCCAAGCAATGAAGCACGATCCGCGCATTGGAAATAAAGCCTACATCAAGGCTGGGGTCGGATTTTCAGGAGGGACCTTAGGAAGAGACCTTCGCATTCTAAGCCAAATTAATACCTCGAGAGGTGGAGGGACGTTTCCTTTTTTTCAAGAAATTTGGCAACACAATCGACAAAGACCCAAATTGCTCGTCTACAAGATGGGAAGAATTTTAGGTCAGTTCCCCCAAAAAACCATCAGTTTTCTTGGAGTTACTTACAAACCAGGGACAAGCACTTTAAGAAGAAGCATACCGCTAGAGATGGCGCGGGATTTTACGCGCAAGGGGGCCAAAGTGAAAATTTTCGATCCAAAAGCTGACTGGTCTGAAATAGAACCAATAGAGGGCATCATTAAAGTACAAAACCCTTATGACTTAGGAAAAGATGCAGATTTTCTCCTCGTCTTAACGGAGTGGCCTGAATTTAAACATCTAGATTTTCAGCTGCTAGGAGAACACATGATCTCTAAACGGCTTTTTGATCCTTATGGATACTTTTCAGATGACTACGAAACAATCCAGGCCTCTGGATTTACAATTTTCAATCACCTCATGTGATCTATGACAGAGTTCCATCTAAGAAAGAAAAACATTTTCATCACAGGCGGCAGTATGGGGCTTGGTCTTGCCGCAGCTAAACAATGCCTTCAAAGGGAAGCTAACGTTTTTCTTTGCGCGCGGCATGAAGAGGCGCTTCAAAAGGCGATTGAGTCTCTGCGCCAAGAGGGTTTTTCTCAAGTTTCAGGCTGCGTAACTGACGTCACAGAAGAATCTCAAATTGAAAATGCGCTAAACCTCTTCGAATCTCAGTTTGGACCTCTTCATGGAACAATCCATGCTGCAGGAGTCTATGGAACAATCGGATCTATCACAGAGGTGGACCCTAAAGAATGGCTTCAAGGAGTCCATATCAATCTCTTTGGCTCTTTTTTAGTGGCAAGGCAAAGCTGCAAACGATGGAAAAAGCAAAATGGGGGCAAACTGGTCCTTTTTTCCGGAGGAGGCGCTGCAACGCCGTTTCCTAATTATACTTCCTATGCCTGCTCAAAAGCGGCTGTCGTCCGTTTCACAGAAACAATAGCGCAAGAGATGGCGCCTTATCATATTGAAGTCAACTGCATCGCTCCTGGATTTGTGATTACACGGCTGCACGAGCAAACCTTGAACGCGCAAGAAAAAGCAGGAGCTGAATTTGTAGAAAAAACAAAACAAGAAGTGGACCGGGGAGGAGTTCCGATTGAACTAGGAGCTTCAGCTGCCGCGTTCTTTGTGTCCGATGCCTCAAGAGGGATTACAGGAAAATTTATCGCAGCTCCCTACGATACCTGGAAAGAGTTTCCTCAGCGCATCAAGGAACTCAAAGAAAGCGATTTATTCACACTCCGCAGAATCATCCCGAAAGACCGGGGCTTATCATGGCAGTAAATGTCGCCATTATTGGCTGCGGGCTCATCGGGAAAAAAAGAGCCGCTGAAATTGCCAAAGACAAAGAGGCCCGGTTACTCTTCGTCGTCGATATCCATCAAGAATCGGCTGAAAAGCTCGCCTCTCAACACCACTGCCAAGCTCTCGTTGATTGGACAGAAGCTGTCTCATCTCCAGAAGTAGATGCAGTCATCGTCTCTACTCCTAATCATCTCTCTGCGGAGATAGCGATTCATGCGCTCCAGATGGGAAAAGATCTTCTCGTTGAAAAGCCATTTGGAAGAAATTTTCTAGAATCCAAAGCTATTTTGGATGCAGCGACAAAATCCAAGCGAACTCTCATCGTTAAAACCGGGTTTAATCATCGATTTCATCCAGCTATCGCCAAAGCCAAAAACCTTATCGACCAAGGTGTGATCGGCAAACTGCTTTCTCTTCGAGCCCGTTATGGACATGGAGGCCGGCCTGGCATGGAAAAAGAGTGGAGAGCCTCCAAAAGCCTATGTGGAGGCGGAGAGCTTTTAGACCAAGGGATCCATATCATTGATCTCATGCAATGGTTTGGCGGGGGCTGGGCAGAGGTCTACGCTTCTCTTAATACAGCTTTTTGGCCGATGGATGTTGAAGATAACGCCTTTGTTCTAGGTAAAACTCTTTCAGGCGCCGATGCAATGTTCCATGTAAGCTGGACCCAATGGAAAAACCTTTTCTCTTTTGAGCTTTTCGGATCCAAGGGATCTCTTCATATCCAAGGACTTGGAGGCAGCTATGGCCAAGAAACTTTGGAATGCATGTTAAGAAAACTCGAAGGTGGTCCTCCAGAAATCAAAACTTTTTCTTATCCAGATGAGGACATTAGCTGGAAGTTAGAATGGGAAGAGTTTAAGAAAGCCATTTTTGCAAGGACCCCACCTCTCGGCAACGGAGAAGATGGATGTAGAGCCAATCAAGTGATAGCCGCCATCGAACAGTCAAATCTTCAAAAAACTAGGGTGCTTCTCCATGAATAGAGCTCTTTTTTTAGACAGAGATGGAATTGTCAATGAAGTAGTCATGAGAGAAGGGAAACCTCAATCTCCTCGCCACCTCGAAGAGCTTGTCTTAATTCCAGATACGATTCTACTAGCCCAAATCGCCAAGGAGCTTGGTTTTTTCCTTGTTCTTGTGACAAACCAACCCGATGTATCAAGGGGCCTTCTTTCTCGAAAAGAACTCAAAAAAATGCACCAAGTCATCCAGGAAAATATCCCTTTTGATCGAATCGAGGTCTGCACAAGTTCTAATGACGCGTATATTCGTCGCAAACCTAATCCTGGCATGCTTTTACAAAGCGCTGAAGCTCTGTATCTAGACCTCTCTCAATCTTTTTTTCTAGGAGACTCCCTCAAAGATCTTCAAGCCGGAAAAAGAGCCGGGGTCATCACAATTTTACTGCAAACAGAGTACAACCGGTTTATCCATGGCCTCGGAGACATGAACTGCAACTCTTTCGAACAAATTATTAAAATACTTAAAATGGCTTGATCACTATGTTCGCAAAACAATTTTTAGCACAAACTTCTCAGATCATCAATAAACTCGATCTTGAATCGATTGAAAAATGCGCTCTGATCTTAAAAAAAATCCGAGAAGATCAAGGACGCCTTTTTTTTATTGGCTCCGGAGGAGGAGCCGGCCATGCTTCCCACGCTACTTGCGACTTTCGAAAACTCGGACGTTTCGAAGCTTACTGCCCCCTCGACAATATCTCCGAGCTCACAGCTCGAATCAACGATGACGGCTGGGACAGCTCTCTAGCAAATTACCTAACTGTAAGCAAACTCAATGAAAAAGACGGCCTTTTTATTTTCTCTGTAGGCGGCGGCTCAGAAGAAAAAAAAATCTCAACAAACCTCGTTGAGGCCATCAAAACAGCTAAAAACGTAAAAGCCAAAATCATCGGAATCGTAGGAAAAGACGGAGGTTATACAGCTAAACAAGCCGACGCCTGCATCATAGTTCCCACAATAGATCGCTCAGCCATTACGCCACACACAGAAGGCTTCCAAGCCATTTTATGGCACCTCCTCATTTCCCACCCCGAACTCCAAATCCATTCCACAAAATGGGAATCAGTTTCTTAGAAAATTATTTCAAAAACAGAGTTTCGATGTTATCAGCGAAAGAGCTCCTTCCTTAAACCCGCCAAAGGGGGCAAGCCCCCTCTGGATTCCCTTTTTTCTTTTTAGAGGCAATTGTAAAAGTCGCTTCGAGGGCCAAATTCGATGATTTTTTCGTTGGTTTGGTTTTTCGCAAAGCGACATATCCTTTTGGCCGTAGGCACTTCGCGAAAAATCCGAAGCAACGGAAAAAGCCCGAATTTGGCACCGAATGAACTTTTGCAATTACCTCTTTATATATAAAAAAACAAAAGGGGTTCCAAGTGGACGTGTCCCCTTGGCGGGTCTAAGGGCGAAGCCCTTCATTAGTCGTTATTATCAAACGACTGACTGACTTCATCATAAGCGCGCATATCTTCTGGATAGGGTTGAAGGGTGACAGGGATTTGTATCCACTCGGGGCAGTAGAAATGGTGCGTGGGGCCTGAACGGTAGACAAGGGCTGGAGCGACGACTTTTTTTTGATCATGTTGGTTCAGGTAGGCGGCCCACCAGGAGAATGTGGAATTTGCGATGATGTTGTGTTTGCAGAGGCTCATCAAGGCTAAATCTTGGTTGCCGTCATTACCTTCTATAAAAATGAAATTGCCTTCTAGCGGCTCAAAATGTTTTTTGCACAAATTGATCCGATCGGAAAAAACGACAAATTGAGGAGAGCCGGGAAAGAGTTTTATGCTGTCTTTTATATAATCTAACCCTAAAAAAGGCAGCGCTTTATGGTCTCTTAGGCAATAAGTGCGAACGTGGATCGCTACAGTATAGGGATGGTGAAGCAGGTCTCTGTATTTTTGAGATAGATAGTCTAATGTATCTGGATGAGGGGCGAAGAGAGAGAGTAGTTTTTCTCTATGATGATGAAAATGGTGCCATGATTGGTAGTAGCCGGTAAGAAAGAGATTATCTTCACAGTAAGGGATTCGGTGTACAGGATACCAGTAGGTGTGGGCAAACTCTTTGATCAAAGGAGTTGGAGGTTGGAAGGTATTTAGGCGGAAAAAAATTCGATCCCGATTGTAAGATAGCCGATAATTGCTATCATGAAGTCCAGGGAAAGTAGCAATTGCACGGTGATCCCAGGCATAACTTAAAGTAGCAGCAATCATAAATAACTGATTGCCTAGCTGTCCTATAAATGAGCAGCTTACATAGCGGTTTGTCATCAAAAACCTCAAAATGCTCGATCTCTTGTGTCGGACTGTGTGGATCCTCCATGCCCGACAATCTCAGATCTTAGGTTGTACATACGAAGATCGGGAATACTATAGAGCTCAATATCAATGGGATGAAAAATGCCGAAATGGTGAAAGTACTCTAAAATTTTCTTCATGCCACAGCGCCGATAAAGGGTCGAATGTAGTTCCGCTCGACCGTTAATTTGAATAAAGTCATCTCCTACTAAAAAGTTTTCGTAGGCGTGAAGAATAGGAGGGCGATCAGGCCGAACATGGAAATACTTCCCTTCCCGAAGAGGAAAAATATGATGGTTGTCTGTATAAAGAAGATCCCACCCCTCTTTGCCCACAATCTGATCGAGTTTTCCCATGAAATAGGTCAAATAGCGGGGGTTTTGAAAAACTGTTAAATCATCTTCTAAAATCCAAACAGTCTCCACCCCACCATCAAAAGCATCTTGAAGGCAAGATAAATGACTTAATGCGCAACCTATCGCTCCTGCAATCGTAAAGATATTTACGCACGTCCTCCCATAAGAAGATTCATTCAAACGCTCTCCTACATCTTGATGACTTGAAGGACGAAAAAACACGCGCCGGTCAAAGAGAAACCCCATCGGAGGAAGAAATTTCAACCCCACCTCATCAAATGCCTCCTGAGAAATCTCCCATCCATAAATAGCAGAAAACCTCTCAGGAACAATCCCATAAGGCCGCAACTGCTGAAGACACCGATCTCTTCTCTCAGTCCTTTGATCTAAATTAATGAGATAAATCGCATCGATTCCATCAATTTGACCTAACTGTTCTTTTAGATGAATTTTCTTAAAATGATTTTTAATAAACGACATAAAACTTACTTTATATTTATTTATAAAATTAGAAAAAGTTTTTATTTTATCCATCTTGTTCATACTGCCAGCGAAAGGGCTCTGCCCTTATACCCGCTAAGGGAACAAGTTCCCTTAGAACCCTTTTTGTTTTTTTTGTATAAAGAGGTAATTGCAAAAGTCCACTCGGTGCCAAATTCACGCTTTTTCCGTTGGTTCGGATTTTTCGCAAAGTGCCTATGGCCAAAAGGATATGTCACTTTGCGAAAAACCTAGCCAACGAAAAAACCATCGAATTTGGCCATCAAAACGACTTTTGCAATTACCTATAAATATAAAAATAAAATGGAGTCCAGAGGGGGCTTGCCCCTTTTGGCGGGTATAAGGGCGGAGCCCTTTCTCTAACAATGACGCCTATCCTTCACTGAAATAAGTAGATACTCAAAACTCTGATTATCAAACACATTTGAAAAACTGCGATAGCAAATAAATTCTGTTTTTCTGTATACCGGAACAACAAAGGAGTCTTGTATGAAGCATTATGCGCGTTTAACGATCGATATGACCCCAGAAGAACATACCTATCTAAAAATGGCCAGCGCACAGCTTGGAATTTCCATGAGAAAGTTCATGCTGCTTTCGGCGTTTCAGATGATGAAAAATTTAGAAGACGAGTGGCTTTCCAAGAAAGCAGAGGAAGCAATTGAGAAAATAGCCTCTCCAAGCGATAAAAATCAGCTGCCTGGTGAAGAGACTGCTGTTACTCCTAGAGAAAGGGACATGTCCCTTACGTGAGGCAAGATGTCTTCTACTTGAGATCGAGAGAGTGCGGGCAGCTGTGAAATAGATCGAAGGCGCAAAAGGGCTTGATAACTTTCTTGATATCTTTTGGTTTGATAAGCGCATTTGACGATCTGTAAAAGAATTTCATACTCATAGACAGCATATTCTAAATAAATTTGATCTGTGAAAGGAAGAGGAATCGTTAGCGCTTTTTGAGCGAGCGCGTAAGCTTTCTCAAAGTCTTTCTGGGTAATGTAGTAGTCTGCAAGCCAATAGAGGGGTTCAGCCCTTGTCGGACGGTTTTGATACGCCTTTTCATAAGAGGCGATAAATACTTCGGAAGGATATTGAAGATGTCTTTGCAGGTGAGCAATTTTGAGAAGGGAATAAAATACTTCTTCCTCTCTTCCTCCCATTTGAGATCTTTTCTCAAACCACTTGAGAGCCAAGTTATGCTCTAAGGCTGCGTCATACGTTAAAGCAAGAAAGATCACATACCTTGCGTTGTCAGGTTCTTTTTGGAGAACTTTTTCTAAGATATCAGCATCTTTATAAAATTTTCTGGGATCTCTGGATCGGTTGCCATCAGAAAAGGCAGAAATTTTAATATCAGTAAATACACCGTAGCTATCTGCATTGCTTACGAGCCCTTCATGCAAAACTCCCTGCCAAGACATAGAAAGACTCGTCCGAACAAACAAAATATATTGGGCGGCATATCTAAAATCAGAGTGGACAGTGACAAAATAACAATCTTTAGTCAAAGGAGGCAAAACCGGGGAATGGCTAAACTCAAGAACTTGGTCGGCGTCAATAAAAAGAAGATAATCTGCTTTTGATTTTGCAAGCTCAAGAGCTTCATTCCGATTGTGAGCAAAATCGACCCAAGGCCTTTCATGGAGCTCGCCAGGAACGTCTGTCAGATAGCGCCTAATGATCTCTTGGGTGCCATCTGTAGATCCAGTATCCACAATGACCCAATAATCGATGTAGGGTTTGACAGAAGCTAAACAACGTTCAATAACAGGACTCTCGTTTTTTACGATCATATTTAATGAGATCGAAGGAGAGTGTTTTTTAGACTTATGTTTTTTTTTCAAGATAACGCTCAAAGGAACAAGGGGTAAAATTCTGAGAGGGTGTCTGCAGATTTTTTTCTCTCGGGTTTTATGGATTAAATGGAGATCAAATCTGCAGACAAACTCTTGCCAAAAAGACTTATTTCTTTTTTTTACTATCTTTTTCGCAGCTTTGCGCTTCGATTTTATCTTGGATGCAATCGATGACAAATTCTCGGATCGAGACCCCCTCTTTAGCGGCTCTCATTTTTATTTTTTTATGCTCTTTTGAAGCTATATCTATTGACATTCTAGTTAATTTATCGCTCATTTTATCTCCTATTATTTATTCTAAAGAGCCTTTTTTCTTTTTATTAGCTAAGCTCTTTTTCTTTTTAGAATTTGTAGCCGATGTTTTGGCTACTCGATTGAGCTGCCGGTACATAAAATCCCCAATACTAACTACAACTAAATCCTTCATTGACATTCCCATTAACGAAGCAGCAGTTTTTAAACGTTTATGATCTGCAGCCAATAGATCTATACTCAATCTGGCCATTTCTAATGAATTATCTTCAGACTGATTATTAAATATTTTTTTCGATCCGTTAGTTATGGTTAAAGGTCTTTTAATTGGCTCTATGTATTTTGTCAAAATTTTATTTAATTTTTCCATATCAAATTCCTTTTATACAAACAATATTTTCTTTCGAGTTCCCTTTCTTTTTTTGTCATATCGGTAAAAAACCCGAAATGATTCATACCCAAAGGTTAAAATAATTTTTTGTTAAAAGCAAGAAATAATTGAGAAAAAATCAAAAAATATTTTTTCCGAATATAGGAATCAAATGGAATCTAAAATGGATAACATTCGAAACAAAACAAGCGCCTTTCAAGGCGCGTTTAAAGCAAAAAGAAGTACCGTAACCGTTACCGTTGCACCTCATTTTCCTTAAGTCTCTCAAAATCAATTCAAACAATCTTTTAAAGATAGGGATATACCCGTTCAGAGCTAGGGATGTAATGGATCAGAGATAGGTATATCCCAACTATCTGAAGAATCTATTGTCATGAAAAAAAAATCAAAAAGGGTTCCAAGAGACGATAGTCATTTGGTGGGCTATTAAGGGGGAAACCCTTAAAAAAAGAACACTCAACTCAAGCGATCGAAAGAAGAGACTTTCTTTTGCGGACCGAAATTTGCGCTTGGAGCTGGCGATCTTTACGCAAGGCGCCTTGAGAATGGAGAAACTTGAGTTCTTTAGCGTAAAACTCTCCAAGGCAATAACGGTCTTTGCTGATTTGAATAAGAAAGCGAGGACCATCATCGCCATCTATCAGCCATCGAGAGCGAACTTGTTTAAAGACCGAAACGGGGAGACCAGATCTTTTAAGAAATTCCCCCCATTTTTCATCGAGGATCTCAATTCCGTTATTTGAAGCCAATTCGATGGACCGGTGAGTAAATTCCTCCATGACTAGCATCTGTAAGAGAGCTTGACCTGCATGATACTGGGGTGCCGAGACAAAAGGAGGAAGAGAAGGGAGCGGAACCAACAGACGGCCTCTGCGGTCGGTTTGAAAAGTGTAGTAAGGCATGAGTTGAGCCCCTAAAATAATTTCGAGTCCCTCTTCTCTGTGAGTCGACGGAGACTTAAAATGATTTAAAGAGATGAGCTGACCTAAACTTTGATCATCAAAAAAGAAATTCATGTGCGATTGGGTATAAAGGAGCGATTTGATAATTCCTGGAGCCTGCTTAAATTTAAAACCCAAAATTTCAGCGATTTCTGTTTCTCCTCTTTCAAAGCGTAAAATGCGCGGATCGCTTTTTCCTGCGATCCAATTTTCATAGCCCTTCTGGCATTCATAGCGGAGAAGTTTATGGTGGTAAATCGATCCCAAGCTCTGAATTCCTTTAGCTAACAAGGCAGAATATTTCGGTTCAAGGCAAGTTGCTTCTGCCACGATTTTCCCTTCATAAAGGAGACTTGTTTTTTCTTGATGCATCATGGTATAAATACTTGAAGAGATAAGTCGACTTAGAGGTTTTTGTAC